>JAGACE010000156.1 GCA_017614275.1 Clostridia bacterium
GTCAGCGTCAGGTATTCCTTGGCTTTGCGATAGGCCTGGTCGTTCCAGTCCACATTACAGTGGTCCACGCCCCAGGTGGCGTCTTCTCCGGTAAAGCCGTCATTCTGCAGTTCGGCGATCAGCCACTGGCGGGAATAGGCCATCTGCCCCAGCTTGTTCTGGGCGCTCACCAGTGCCTTCTGGCGCTCTCCGGTGGCGGTGGCCACGGCAGAGGGCGTGGTCTCGGTGGTAACAGCTGCAGAGGACTGCGTGGCCGCCTGTGTCGAGGCTGCGGCAGTGGTCACGGCCGAGGACGGTGAAGAGATCTGGACTTTCCCTTTCTCCACGTGATAGACCGCGCCGTTCACGCTGAGGTCTCCGGTATAACTGAAGTCCACCAGACCGTTTTTGATGTACCAGGTGCCCATGTCGTTCGCGGCGATGCCGTTATACGACGACACCAGATTGCGGTTCGCGTCGTACAGACCCCAGCCCTGGTTCAGCTTCCGCACGGAAGCGCCGGCGGGCATCACGAAGTCTTTCACGGTCATCGGGGCCGCGGTCGTCGTTTCAGAAACGATCTGGGCCGTCTGACCGGCCTCTGTCGTGACGGTGGTGGCTTCCACGGACTCCAGCGAGTTGTCGCGGAAGGCGAAGATGCCGGCCGCGATCCCCAGCAGCAGAGCCGCCAGCAGCAGCCAGAACCACCATCTCTTGTAAAACGGTTCTTTCCGCTTCTTGTCTTTGTAAGTTGCTTCGAATTCTTCGTTGAGCGCGTCTTCGTCAAACAGTTCCGTGTTCAGTTCCACCGGTTCCTGTTTCGGGGTACGGTCGACCTTGACCGTCACTTTTTTCGACATGGCACGGTTCCTCCTCGTAAAGAATGGAAAAGCAGCCTCAGAGCGAGGCTGCTTCTATTATAACAACTTATTGCTGCTCTTTCCAGACATAGACGAACGCACCTGCGCCGGCGGCCAGGATGGCCAGGCCGATCCACAGCGGCATGTTGCTTTCATCACCGGTGTTCGCGGCGTTCACGCGCTTGGCGGTGGTCATGGTACGGGTGTAGACGGTACGCGTCGTCACTTTCCGGGTGGTGATGGTCCGGTAAGTCGTTTTCCGGGTGGTGAGCGTCGTGCTTTTGGTGGATGCCGTCGTGTTCGTGGAAGCGGTCGTGCCGGAACCGGCCTTCTTCACTTCAAAGGCAGAGACGAGGTCGGAGCCGTAGTATTTGGCGGTCTCGGTCAGGGGCTTCAGCAGGCCGAGATAATACGTGGTGCCCGCATCCAGACCGGACACTTTGCTCAGCGGAACGACGAAAGAGACCTCAGACTGGGTACAATTGACCTTGTCCAGCGTCAGATCCTTCAGGACGACTTCGCTCTTCATCTCTTCGTCCGTAAAGACCTTGACGTTCTCGGCGATCTTGTCCTCCGTGATGGCGGCGTCCGCGTTCGGGAACTTGATGTTCACGGTGATGTCCGGTGCGCCTTCCTTATAGTCCGGAGCGGAGATCGTATATTCGACGCCCGAACCGGAGATGGTCTCCGCGGCTGAATTGAGCATTGTGACGCTCAGCAGAGCGAAGGCCATGCACATCGCCAGCAGGATGGCGATGCTTTTTTTGATCTTTGTCTGTGTCATAGCGGTTCTCCTTCTCAGAAGCGATTCATTGGTTCCTTTCAAGTATACTCTCTTCCCTGTATGAACACAATAATAGAATTCTTTTCTTCGTTAATCAAACTTTAACAAAACATTGTAATTGCGAAATGCCGGTACGGCTCCTATAATAAAACTAGTACGACTTCATACGCACGGGAGGTGCATGCATTGCTCAAATACATCGTCAAACGCTGCGCGCTGGCTGTCGTCGCGCTGTTCCTGGTCTGCTTCATCACATTCTTCACGATGAACGCCATTCCCGGCGGACCGTTCAACGGCGAGAAAGCCAAGTCGGCGGCCGTCATGGCTGTACTGAACGAGCGCTACGGCCTGGACAAGCCGGTGGCCGAGCAGTTCTTCAACTACCTGAAGAACATCCTGCACGGAGACTTCGGGGTCTCCCTGAAGACCGGGCGGGACATCGCCAAGACGATCGGCGAATCGTTCAAGGTGTCCGCCAAAATAGGCCTCCTGGCCATATTGGTGGCCCTGATCTTTGGCATCATACTCGGCGCCATAGCGGCGCTGAACCGGAACAAGTGGCCCGACCGCATCATCATCTTCTTCGTCACCCTGTTCACGGCCATGCCCTCCTTCGTCATGGCCTCCTTCCTGTTGCTGATCTTCTGCATCCAGCTGGAATGGGTGCCGGTCTGGTCCACGAACAATCCGAATTACATCTTGCCTGTTTTAGCGCTGTCGCTGTCCCCGATGGCGTATATCACCAGGCTGACGAAAACAAGCATGCTGGATGTGCTGGGACAGGACTACATCCGTACGGCCCGGGCCAAGGGCGTGGCGCACTGGAAGGTCATCTTCGTGCACGCGCTGCGCAATTCCCTGATCCCGGTCATCACCTATGTCGGCCCTCTGACGGCCTCCATCCTGACCGGCTCTCTGGTCATCGAGAAGATCTTCACCATCGGCGGCCTCGGCTCCAAGTTCGTCGACAGCATCACCAACCGCGACTACACCATGATCATGGGGACCACCATCTTCCTGGCGTTCATCATGATCGTTATGAACCTCGTGTCCGACATCCTCTACAAGATCGTCGACCCGCGGATCAAATTAGACTGACGGAAAGGAGTGCGATGCATGGCAAAGAATTACGATATTCCGACCCCACGAAAGCGGCTCCTCTCCCTTCAGGCGGATCCGCGTAAATTCGAGCGCGCCACGGACGCCGAAAAGCGTCAGCAGGACGTGATGGCCGAGTCCACCACGTTTTTCCACGACGGCATGAAGCGTCTGATGCAAAACCCTCTGGCCGTCTTCAGTATGATCGTTCTGCTCGTGATCATCCTCCTGATGATCTTCGCGCCCCTGCTCGTCCCCTACGGCTATGAGCAGATGATCACCGTCAACGGCGTCCGCGACCCGGCCGCCGCCAACCTCGCCCCCTTCCATTACTCTGCGATGGAACAGGCCTACATGGCCGAGGGCGGCAAGGTGTTCCCGCACATCATGGGCACGGACGAACTGTCCCGCGACTACTTCATCCGCGTCATCTACGGCACCCGCGTGTCCTTCCTGGTCGGCGTGTTCGCCTCCCTTATGGTCCTGATCATCGGCGTCCTGTACGGCGCCATCTCGGGCTATGCCGGCGGCCGCGTGGACCTGGTCATGATGCGCATCGTCGACATCATCTACTCCCTGCCCGACCTGCTGATCATCATCCTGCTGGCGGTCGTGTTCAAAGAGTCGTTCGACTTCAGCCAGATACCCATCTTCTCCAACCTCGGCACGAACATGGTCTCCATGTTCATTGTCTTCGGCCTCCTGTACTGGGTCGGTATGGCGAGGCTCGTCCGGGGACAGATTCTGACCATCAAGGAAAACGAGTATGTTTTGGCGGCCAAGTCCATCGGGGCAAGCGCCAAACGCATCGTCCAGAAACACATCATCCCGAACATCGTCAGCGTCATCATCATCATGACGGCGCAGGAGATCCCGGCGGCCATCTTCACGGAGTCCTACCTGTCCTTCATCGGACTGGGCGTCGCGCTCCCCATGCCGTCCCTCGGTTCTCTGGCCAACGCCGCGCGTTCGGGCATGCAGTCCTACCCCTGGAAACTCGTCTTCCCGTCCGTCATGATCATTCTGATCGTGCTCGCCTTCAACCTGATCGGCGACGCCCTGCGGGACGCCTTCGATCCGAAGCTGCGTAAGTAAGGGGGCGATACACAGATGGCGGAAACCAAAACCGTAAAGCGCGTCAAAGCGCATATCGTCCCGAAGAAACCGGCTCCGACGCCCGACGAGCCTCCGGTCCTGTCCGTGCAGAACCTGCACACGTCCTTCATCACGGACTCCGGTGAGGTCCGCGCCGTCAACGGCGTGTCCTTCGACCTGTACAAGGGCAAGATCCTCGGCGTGGTCGGCGAATCCGGCTCCGGCAAATCGGTCACGGCCTACAGCATCCTGCAGATCCTGGACCAGAACGGCCGCATCGTGGAGGGAGACATCGTCTTCCGAGACAAGAGCCTCCTCTCCTACTCGCAGAAGGAGATGGACGCCTTCCGGGGCAACAAGTGCAGCATCATCTTCCAGGACCCCATGACCTCCCTGAACCCCGTCTTCACGGTCGGGTATCAGCTGAGAGAGGCCCTGCAGCTGCACACGAAGTATAAGACCAAACAGCAGGCCACGGAACGCGCCGTCCAGCTGCTCGAGATGGTCGGCGTCAACGAGCCGGACAAGCGGCTCCGACAGTACCCCTTCGAGCTGTCCGGCGGCATGCGCCAGCGCGTGATGATCGCCATGGCCCTGGCCTGTGAGCCCGACATCCTCATCGCGGACGAGCCCACCACGGCGCTCGACGTGACCATCCAGGCGCAGATCCTCGAGCTCATGAAGGACCTGCAGGAGGAGCTGGGCATGGCGATCATCCTGGTCACCCACGACCTCGGCGTCATCGCCACCATGTGCGATGAGATCATCGTCATGTACGGCGGCCGGGTCTGCGAACGCGGCACCGCGGAAGACATCTTCTACCGCCCCTGCCACGAATACACCAAAGGTCTTCTGAAGTCCCTTCCCAACACGGACAACATGAAGGAGCGGCTCGTGCCCATCTCCGGCACGCCCATCAACCTTCTGAACATGCCCGAGGGCTGCGCGTTCTGCCCGCGCTGCGAGAACGCCATGAAGATCTGCCTGACCGAGCAGCCGGAAGAACTGCTGATGCCCGACGGCCACTACGCCGCCTGCTGGATGAACGTGAAGGAGGCGATGGACACATGAACACTGTGAACTTCAACTCCGAATACCTCGTGGAAGTCGAAGACCTGAAGATGTACTTCCCCGTGAAAACGGGCTTCTTCAAGACCGTCCCGCTGAAAGCGGTGGACGGCGTGTCCTTCAACATCCGTCCCGGGGAAACGCTCGGCCTGGTCGGCGAGTCCGGCTGCGGAAAGACCACCGTCGGACGCACACTGCTCCGTCTGTACGAGCCCACCGGCGGCACGTTCAGGTTCAAAGGTGAAGAGGTCACCGCGAAGAACATCGGCGCCCTCCGCAAGGAGATGCAGATGGTGTTCCAGGACCCCTACTCCTCCCTGAACCCCCGCATGACGGTCGAGGACATCATCGGCGAACCGCTGGACGTCCACAAACTCTACAATTCCAAGGAAGAGCGCCACGAGAAGGTACTGCACCTGATGGAACTGGTCGGGCTGAACGCGGAGCACGCCACCCGGTATGCCCACGAGTTCTCCGGCGGACAGCGGCAGCGCATCGGCATCGCCCGGTCGCTGGCCGTGGACCCCTCCTTCATCGTCTGCGATGAGCCTGTGTCCGCGCTGGACGTCTCCATCCAGGCGCAGGTCATCAACATGTTCGAGGAGCTCCAGGACAAGCTGGGCGTCACCTATCTGTTCATCGCCCACGACCTGCTGGTGGTCCACCACATCTCGGACCGCATCGCGGTCATGTACCTCGGGCGCATCGTGGAGATCGCCGACGCCGACGAACTCAACGAGAACCCCATCCACCCGTACACCCTGTCCCTGCTCTCCGCGGTCTGCGTGCCGGACCCCGTGAAAGCGAAAGCCAACAAGCGCATCATTCTCGAGGGCGATGTACCCTCCCCGCTGAACATGCCCAGCGGCTGTCCGTTCCGGACCCGCTGCCGCTATGCCACGGAACAGTGCGCGCAGGAGGCGCCGTCCCTGACGGACCGGGGCAACGAACATCTGGTAGCATGCTGGAACAAGTAAGGTTCCGGCTCGGATATACACAAAAAAGGATTCTATTGAAAAGGAGAGATAACACTATGAGAAGATCCCGTTTGATCGCCGTTTTGATGGCGATCGCCATGATGGTCACGCTGTTCGCCTCCTGCGGCAGCTCCGTCAAGAAGGATGCAGACGCCGGCTCTTCGGCTCCGGACTGGACCGCGTATGACAAGCTCATCAAAGACATCTACGCGGACACCGACCTGGTCGACCGTGAGGCGAAGATGCACCAGGCGGAAGACATGCTGATGGAGACCGGCGCGGTCATCCCGATCTACTACTACAACGACCTGTACCTTGAGAAGCCCAACTTCAGCGGCGACTACTCCACCCTCTTCGGCACCAAGTACTTCATGTACGCCAAGAAGGACGGCAAGGCCACCGACGTCATGCGCATCAACCTCGCGTCCGAACCGGACCATCTGGACCCGGCTCTGAACTCCTCCGTTGACGGCGCGGCCCTGGCCTCCAACTCCTTCGTCGGCCTGTACACCTCCAACGCGAACGACGAGATCGTCCCCGCGCTGGCGGACGGCATGCCGACCGTCTCCGAAGACGGCACCCAGTACACCATCAACCTGAAGAAGTACCTCAAATGGTCCGACGGCTCTCCCCTGACCGCCAACGACTTCGTGTATGCCTGGAAGCGCGCGGCGGATCCGAATACGGCTGCTGACTACGGCTACCTGTTCGACGTCTTCGCGAAAGACGACAACGACGTCATCAAGGTCCAGGCCAACGGCTACGATCAGATCCAGTTCACGCTGAACGCTCCGTGCCCGTACATGATGAATCTCCTGGCGTTCCCGGTGTATATGCCGGTTCCCCAGAAAGCCATCGAAGCGGCCTCCGACTGGGAGACCAACCCCGGCGCATGGACGTCCGAGGCGGGCTTCATCTCCAACGGCGCCTACACGCTGAAAGAGTGGAAGCACAACGAATCCATGGTCTACGTCAAGAACCCGTACTTCTATGACGCTGCCAATGTTTCCGTCGATGAACTGCACTTCATGCTGAGCGCGGACGACACCGCCATCCTGGCCGCCTACAAAGCCGGCAACCTGGATTACGCGGACACCGTCCCGAACGGCGAGATCCCGACCCTGAAGAGCTGGCCGGACTTCCACGTCATCGACAACCTCGGCACCTACTATGTCGGCTTCAACGTCAAGTCCAAGATGTTCGACGGCAAGACCGCCGACGAGGCCAACAAGATGAGAAGAGCCCTTGCCCTGCTCATCAATCGCCAGTACATCATCGATACCATCGGCCAGACCCAGCAGGAAGCCGCCACCTCCTTCATCCCGACCGGCATGAGCGACAGCCACGGCGGTAAGTTCAAGGAGAACGACGACGCCTACACCTATCCGGACCAGGCGTCCCGCGGCTACTACAGCGTGGATGTGAACGTGGACAAAGCCGTTGAGCTCCTGAAGGAAGCCGGCTTCAAGTTCGACGACAACAACATGCTGTCCTCCGAGACTCCGATCCACATCAACTACCTGACCAACGAAGGCACCGGCCATGAAGGCGTCGCGCAGTGCCTGCAGCAGGATTTCGCGAAGATCGGCATCACCATGGACATCTCCGTGGAAGACTGGCAGACCTTCCTGAACGACCGGAAGTCCGGTAACTTCGACGTGGCCCGCGAAGGCTGGCTCGCCGACTACGACGACCCGATCAACATGCTCGAAATGTTCACCTCCGATTCCGGCAACAACGACTGCCAGCTCGGTAAATAAGTTTTTTTGGACCCCGCCTCCCGCGGGGTCCGATTCTGTTTAGGCAACAACGACTGCCGCGCGGGCAACGAAGCATTTTTGCTCTTTCTATGCTATAATATAACCAGACTTTTTTCGGGGAGGTTTTCTTGTGATCCAGGATATCGCGCCCCACAAACTGAACAACCA
>JAGACE010000157.1 GCA_017614275.1 Clostridia bacterium
CGGCGTGGTTGAAGACCACTTCCGCGCCCATCGCCTCCATCAGCTTGTAGAAGCCCTCGGCCGTGAACTTTTTGAAGAACGTGTCGGTGTCCCGGGCGGAGCGCACTCCGTAGACGATGTCGGCGCCCTGCAGCCAGGCGTCCACCATGCCGTCGATGGCGTTGATGTCGTCCTGCAGGTCCGCGTCCATGGAGACGGCGGCGTCCGCGCGGTCTTTGGCGGTCATCAGGCCCGCCAGCAGCGCGTTCTGATGGCCCCGGTTGCGGGACAGACGGACGCCCGCGAACAGCGGGTCCGCTTCGTGGTACCCGGCGATGAGCTCCCAGGTCTTGTCTTTGGAGCCGTCGTCGACGAACAGCACGCGGCTGTCGTCCGAGACCTTCCCCTGTTCCACGAGAGACGTCAGTTTCTCCTTCAGCCGCTTCGCGGTCTCCGGCAGCACTTCCTCCTCGTTGTAACAGGGAACGACGATGTACAGGATCGGTTTCTTCATGGATGATTCCTCTTTATGGCAGGGGCCTTACCGGCCCAGGTATTCAGCGAAGTCCGCGCTTCCGGCGGACAGGCAGTCGAAGGTGCCGGTCAGCGGGAGCAGGACGGTCAGGAGCAGAACGGCGGCCAGGACGCCGGCCTTGATGCCGTCCGCTTTTTCAAAGGTCTTCGTGTCCGCTCGTTCGGCCAGCCAGTCCAGGAAGGCCCGGAAGCCGAGCACCGCCAGCGGCAGCAGCAGGACGAAGTACGAGATGGTGTACTGGCCCTTGGCCTCCCAGAAGCAGTGGAAGACGAAGCCGCCCAGCACGGTGACCTGCAGCAGCAGGCTCTCGAAGAACCGCTTGTCCTTACGGGCAAAGATGAGGTACAGCAGCGCGCCCGCGTACGCCCAGAACTGGAGGACGTCGAGGAACTGTCCGAGGCGGGTGGAGCCGCCGGGGCTCAGCAGTCTGTTCAGCCAGCCGGGCCGCTCGTTCTGGGTCTGCCGGACCTGGGAGGTCCAGAGGCTCTGGAACAGCGGGTCCGCCCACTGGGAGGCGTTCTTCCGCAGGAAGAAGCGCGCGGCGTTCGAGGGGGACTTCAGATAAGCCGCCGAGTCGGAGATGCTGGCCTTCGCCAGTTCCGCCTGTTTGGCGGCGTCGTATCCGCTCTCGATGTAGGACTCTTTGTTGAATTCGTTGTACCAGCCGTCGCATTTGACGGGGTTGACCTGCAGGCCCATGGCGATGAACGCGTAGGTGGAGACGCCGTTCGACAGGTCTCCGCCGGTCCTGTGTTCCAGCGCCGCCGTGGTGCCCCAGGACTGGAGCGCGTAGACGGCGACGACCAGCACCGCCAGCAGGGCGTTTCGGACATTCTTCTTCCGGATGGCCTCAGCCAGCGCGTACAGGACGATGGCCACGAGGAAGATGAGATAGTTGTTCTTGATGGCCGCCGCCGGAACGATCAGCAGCACGGCCAGGACCAGATCTCTGGTCCGATGGTCCTCCAGATAACACAGCTCAAAGTACATCGCCGAGAGCCCCAAGGCCAGGCCGATGAGGTTGCCGTACTGGAAGGAGGTGTAGAACAGCAGCGGCAGGCAGAACAGCGCCGCCAGCATGGTCAGCAGTTTCTGGGTGTTCGTGGCGCCGAGCCGCCCCGCGATGCCGCAGAGGGCCAGCATCGTGCCCACATAGGCCTCCCCGTTGAGGGCCTCGAAGACGACATAGTTCATGCCGCCGAAGAGTTTGGTCAGCAGGAGTTCCAGCAGCAGGAGACCGGTCTGGTTCGGATACATGGACAGGTATCCGCCCGCCTGAAAGTCCTCATAGTTGCCGACGTTCAGGCGGTCCGCCGCCTGCATGACGAAGAGCTGGTCCTGCTCGGGGATGATCTGGTTGGAGTAGACCCACAGGATGGCCAGGAGGGTCCCGGCGCCGACCAGCAGGAGCTGGCCGTTCTGATACAGAGCCCTGTCCTCGTCCACCCGGCGGAGGAAGGCCTCCACCTTCCCGGTCTTCCGCAGGAAGTACAGCCCGGCGGTGAACAGCGCGAGGTACAGCACATTGCGGCCGGCGGAGTCGTGGGTCAGGAAGACCTGCTCGGTCCAGTCCCCGATGAGGAAGGTCGTGCAGCTGCCCGAGAGCAGCAGGACGACGAGGGCGACCACAAAGAACAGCCCGCTGATGAGCCCTTTGCAGCCGGTCTGGAACACCTTCATGCCGGGTCCTCCCTTCTTGAATTCTCTAACTTTTAATTATACAAGAAGGGACTTCCATTTGGAAGTCCCACCTTATTTACAGCTGATAGTTCGCGACGATGGCGTCCTGCATGGCTTTGCGCATGCCTTCCTCGTCGAGGTCCTGGCCGATGACGACCAGACGGTTGACACGGTCTCCGTAGACGTCGTCCCAGTCGTCGGCAAGGTCCGGATACTCCGCGAAGGCCTCCTGGCGGTCCCGCTCCGTGGCGGCCGCGAGCCAGATGCCGTCGGGCTGGATGGTGACCTGCCGCCCCGCCTGTTCCAGGATAAAGGCGTCGTTCGGGTTCTCGGAGAACCAGACATAGCCTTTCGTCCGGATGACGTTGACCGGCCAGTTCATGAAGACGAACTGGAGCTTGTCCATATCGAAGGGTCTCCGGTCTTCAAAGACGAAGGTCTGGATGTTGTACTCGTAGAGTTCGCCCTCACCGTGGTGATGATGGTGATGGTGGTGACCGTGGCCGTGTTCTTCTTCGTGATCATGGTCATGATGGTGCTCATGCTCCTCGTGGTCATGATCGTGGTCGTGGTGCTCGTGCTCGTCGTGATGTTCGTCGTGGTCCTCGCCCTCGTTCTCGATGGCCTGGATCCAGCCGGCGGACATGGCGACGGCTTCGTAGTCGAAGCGGTCGGTGTCGAGGACTTCGTCCATCGGCACATCGCCGTATTCGCAGCGGATGATCTTCGCCCGGGTCTGCAGGGCGCGGAGCACCGCTTCGATCTTCTGCAGTTCTTCCTCCGTGCAGAGGTCGACCTTGTTCAGCATGATCGTGTCGCAGAACTCGATCTGCTGGATGAGCAGGGACGCGAGGTCCTCCTCGTCTTCGGGCATCTCCCGCAGCACATCGCCGCAGCTGAATTCGTCTCTCAGACGGGCCGCGTCGACGACCGCGACGATGTTGTCGAGGCGCACGATCTCCGGCATGCCCTGCCGTTTGGTGGCTTCGCTCATCATCGTGATGGTCTGGGCGATAGGCATCGGTTCGCAGATGCCGGACGCCTCGATGACGATGTAGTCGTATTTGTTGGTGCAGGCCAGATCGGACAGCTGCTGGGCCAGGTCCTCGGAGAGGGTGCAGCAGATGCAGCCGTTGGTCAGGGGGATGAGGTCCCCGTCCTGCATGGTGACCCCGCCGCCGCTCTTCTCGATGAGGCGGGCGTCGATGTTGATCTCGCCGATGTCGTTGACGATGACGGCGATGCGGTGGCCGTTCGGCTGGGCCAGCACTTTGTTCAGAAGCGTGGTCTTGCCGGCGCCGAGGTAACCCTCGACCAGACAGACTTTACAGGGGGTGTATTCTACGCTCATGGAAAAAGCTTCCTTTCCTGTGATTTCAAGTCGATATTATAACGCAAGCCCCGCAAATTGTATACAATTATTTATAAAAAACAGGAGCGGTCTCCCGCTCCCGTTTTTTCTATTTGACTTTTTTGATCTGCGGCTCCATGTCCGCCACTTTCTGCTTCGGATCGCCGCAGCTCTTCCCCGCGGCCCGTATGGCGCAGCTGTCGGCACTGGCGCAGGCGTCACAGAGCGTGATCCCGCGCTTGCGGTCGCGGATCAGTTTGAACAGGACCGCGCCGACCAGGACCGCCAGGATGACGAGCACCACGATGGTGCCCGCATTCGCGGAAAGCCATGCCATAAAAGATCCCTCCTAAGGTTATCTTATCATACATCATCAGTTAGCAATAGACAACTATCGGTTTTGCACAATTTGATTTGCAATGCGGGACGGCCTCCTTTACAATAAAGCCGTATCTTATACTCTTTGGAAAGGAGGCCGTGCCATGGCGGATCGGAACCAACCCCTCGGCGGACTGACCGAGCGTCGGCTGCAGAGCCGCGACACCCTGCGCCGCGGCGCGCGCATCGCCCTGCCGGTCTTCTTCTCCACCCTGCTGACCTACGGCATGAACCTGATCAACTATATCTACCTGGCCGCCTTCCAGGACTATCGGTCCATCGCCGCATACGGGATCGTCGCCGCCTATACGACGCTGGCCGCCGGCATCTTCATGCCTCTGGCCGCCGCCACCGGCTCCGTGCTGGAACGGGAGACGAACTCCGCGGACCCCTACCGCAAGCAGGACATCATCAACACGACGATGCTGCTGGCGGTCCTGGTCGGCGTCCTCAGTACGATCTTCGCCGTGCTCATCGCCCCCGGCTACATCTGGCAGGTCCTGACGCCGGCAGAGATCAAGGAGATGACCACCACCTTCCTGCGGCTCTTCTCCGTCAACTTCATCCCCATCATCTATTTCGGAGTCACCACGACCATCCTTATCCAGCAGGGCAATCCGGTAGCGCCCATCCTCGCCGAGATCAGCGCACTGGCCCTGCACGCCGGGTTCGGCTATATCTTCGTCGGCATGTTCGACATGGGCATCTACGGCTGCGCCGCCTCCGCCATCCTGTCGCAGACGGTGGCCGCGCTCGTCAACACCCACCTCATCCTGCAGCTGCGCCGCGCCACGCCCGCCCGGTCGCCCGTGCGGATCAATAAGGAGATCGTCCGGGAGGTCTACCAGGAACAAAAACCGGCTCTGTTCGTCGCTTTGCTCGGCGGCGTGTTCATGATCTTCCTGCAGTATTACATCGACGACCTCGGACTGGAGACCATTGCCGGGTTCACCCTGTTCTTCCTGTTCCAGGACTTCCTGTTCCTCCCCTTCCGGGCGATGAGCAGTTCTGTGCGGCGCCTCTCGGCCGAGCACATCCACGACGAAGATACGCTGGGGCTCATCCGCACGTTCAACCCGCAGATCATCGTGGCCATCCTGTACGCTCTCGCGCTCATCCCGGTCACCAAACTGATCGGACCACCGCTTTTCATGATGTTCTCCCACCTCAACGCGGACGTGACCGTCGTGGCCATGAAGCTGGTGGATCTGGTGTCGTCCTACTATTTCTTCTATGCCATCTCCACCCTCCTCTCCGCCAGCCTCGAAGGCCTCGGAAGGCAGCGGGCCGCCATGCGGTTCAACATTGGGTTCAACTACGTCGTCCGCTTTCTCGTCCTGGTGCTGGCCGCGGAAGTCATCCAGGGCGGCGAGAGCATCGCGTTCTGCTACCCCGCCTCGTGGGCGATCAGCGCCGGCGCGCTGGCCATCTACTATTACATCAACTATTCCAAGGGGAATTCCATCAAGTATTCCATCTGATCCAAAAAAAGAAAACGCCCGCCGTTTTGCCGGCGGGCGTTGTTGCGTTTATGGAGTTTATTTCTCGGTGATCATCGCGTGCCATTCCTGCAGCGAACGGACGTCGCCCTTGCCGTCTTCTTCGACATAGGCGATGCCTTCCGCGGCGGCGCGGGCGGCGGCGATGGTCGTGATGTACGGGATGCGGTTCTTGATGGCCGCTTTCCGCAGGTAGGAGTCGTCGTGCGCGGACTCTTTCCCGGCAGGCGAGTTGACGATGAGGTCGATGTCCCCGTTGGTAATGAGATCCATGATGTTCGGGCGGCCTTCATACAGCTTCAATACCTTCTCGGCTTCGATGCCGGCGGC
>JAGACE010000158.1 GCA_017614275.1 Clostridia bacterium
CTTTGCGGCCTTCTTCTCAGCTTTCGATTCATTCGCCATACGTCAGAGACCTCCTGTAAATGATATTTTTTCAATCATACAACAAGAGTCATTTTGATACAATGTTTATTTTCACGCAACATCTTCCGCTTTTAGTTGTTTTTTTTTGCAAATTGCCAATATCTTGTGTGGGGAAGTCGGAAATCTTGCAAAACCATGGGTTTTTCGCTATGATGTATGCAGTTTTGTAAAAAGAGGGATCCCATTGAAAACGTATGCTGAAATGACCCGAGAGGAACTGCAGGGCGAGAAAGACCGTCTGCAGGCCAGATACGATAAATATATGTCCCAGAACCTGGACCTGAACATGGCCCGGGGCAAACCCTCTGTGGAACAGGAAGAGGCGTCCATCGAGATGCTCGACATCCTCAACTCCCGATCCAACCTGAATACCGAGGAGGGGATGGACGTCCTCAACTACGGCAACCTGACCGGTCTGAAGGAGACCAAGCGTTTGTTCTCCGAGATCCTGGAAGTCCCCGAAGAGAAGATCGTCATCGGCGGCAACTCCAGCCTGAATATGATGTTCGACTACCTGATGCAGTGCTACGCCATGGGCGCCGGCGAAGGCCTGGAGCCCTGGGTCCTGCAGGGCGGCTGCAAATTCCTCTGTCCGTCTCCCGGATACGACCGCCATTTCGGCATCGCCGAATACCTTGGCCTGGAACTGATCCCGGTCCCGATGACCGACATCGGTCCCGACATGGATCTTGTAGAAGAACTGGCAAAAGACCCCAAGGTCAAAGGCATGTTCTGTGTCCCGAAGTACGCGAACCCGACCGGGCAGTCCTATTCCGATGAAACGGTGAAGCGCATCGCCACCATGGAAGCCGCTCCGGACTTCCGCGTCATCTGGGACAACGCCTATGTCATCCACGACCTGACCGGCCGTCACGACGACGTGCTGGATCTGCTCTCCGAGTGCGAAAAGGTGGGGAACCCCGACCGGGCCGTCCTGTTCGCCTCCACCTCCAAAGTCACGTTCCCCGGCGCCGGCGTCGCGGTCCTGGCCGCCAACGAGGACAACCTCAAATGGATCCTCAAGCGCATGGACAAGCAGACCATCGGCTCCGACAAGATCAACCAGCTCCGCCACGTCCGTTATTTCTCCAACGGACTGCCGGACGTCAAGGCCCACATGGACACGCTGGCCGGCATCATCACGCCGCATTTCAACGTCGTCCTGGCCTCGTTTGAACGCAAACTCCGTCCGCGCGACATCTGCAGCTGGACGAACCCCAACGGCGGCTATTTCATCAGCCTGGACTGCATGGAGGGCACGGCCACCCGCGTCTACAACCTCTGCAAAGAGTGCGGCGTCACGCTGACTACCGTCGGCGCCACGTTCCCTTACGGGAAGGACCCGAAGGATTCCAACATCCGCATCGCGCCGACCTATCCCAGCCTGGAAGATCTGGCGATCGCCACAGACGTCCTGTGCATCGCCATCCGGCTCGCCGCCCTCGAAAAACTGCTGAACGACTGACGTTTCGATCATAAAGGAGTAATGCCATCATGCCTCGCAAGCTCAGCACCGAACGCCCGGAAAAGGTCCGCAAGACCTCCGACAACCCGAACAAGCCGCTCATCGCCGCCGGCATCGCCATAGCCGCGGTGTTCCTGCTGTTCATCATCGGGATGGGCGTCCTCTTCGCAAGCTTCCTCAACCGCTTCGCGGAAGACGACTCTTCCACGGGTCAGGTGACCACCATGACCTATTCCATCAAGCAGCGCAGCGATTTCACCGGCGGCTACACGGGCCGCACGGTCTACGCCAACCCCGAGAGCGCCTATGACCTCTACGGCGAAGATGCGGCCGACATGGAAGGGGAGACCACGCTTCCCAATGTCACGAGCAATTACGGCACCGGCTCCGAGTTCCAGTACGGCACCATCAAGGGCAACAAGTACAAGAGCTCCTTCTCCGGCATGACCTTCGACGCGCCCAGCGGCTGGACCTTGAAAGGCGCCACCAAGAGCACTGTGACGCCCACCTCCGTCCTGGATCTGGACGCCCGCAACTCCACCGGCACCATGTCCGTCAAACTGCAGTATTTCGCCCTCAGCGGCGGCAATTACTCCAGCACGAACCAGGTCCTCAAGGCCCTGAAAGCGCAGCTCGGTTCCGACGTCCAGGTCGAATCGAAGTCCAAAACCATCTCCGGTCTGAACTTCACCGGGTTCGCCTTTGACGGCGTCAACGGACAGGACACGGCACGGTCCCAGGTCATGGTGACCGAAGTCAAGGGTTACGCACTCGTCCTGCAGGTCGTGGCGCCCTCTCAGAACGATATCAACAACATCCTGAAGAACTTCTCCTGAGGTAACAGTATGACCAAAGATACGGAAGCCAAACTCGAACAGCTCCAGCAGATCATCGACGACAGCGAACGCATCGTCTTCTTCGGCGGCGCGGGCGTCTCCACGGAGAGCGGGATCCCGGATTTCCGTTCCGTGGACGGTCTGTACCATCAGAAGTTCAAATATCCGCCGGAGACCATGCTGAGCCATACGTTCTTCGTGCAGAACACGGAAGAGTTCTATGACTTCTACAAGAACCGTGTCATCCCGGCCGATCCGAAGCCCAACGCCGCCCATCTGAAGCTGGCGGAGCTGGAGCGCGCGGGCAAGCTCATCGGCGTCGTTACGCAGAATATCGACGGTCTGCATCAGGCCGCCGGCTCGGAGAGAGTCTACGAACTGCACGGCTCCGTTCTGCGCAATTACTGTACGGAATGCGGAAAATCCTTTGACTACAAATACATCCTGGAGGCCTCCGGCGTGCCGAAGTGCGACGTTTGCGGCGCCATCGTCAAACCGGACGTCGTCCTGTATGAGGAAGGGCTCGACAACGACACGCTCATCGGCGCGGTGAACGCCATCGGCAACGCCGACACCATGATCGTGGCCGGCACCTCGCTGGTCGTCTATCCCGCGGCCGGTCTTCTCCAGTACTTCCGAGGCGACAACCTCGTCCTCATCAACCGGGATCCGACCTCGGCCGACAGGAACGCGAACCTCGTCATCCACGACAAGGTCGGCGAAGTCCTCAGCTGCATCGAAGTGAAGGAGTAAGAATGCCCAATTATCTCTATAACGCGCGGCATCATCTGAAGACCATCAACACGCATCGCCGCCTCGTGCGCCAGCACTGCTTCAAGGCCGGCATCCCGGTCCAGGGGCTGCTGCACGACCTCTCCAAGTACCATCCGGTCGAATTCATGGCCGGCGTCCGGTATTTCCAGGGGGATCACAGTCCCAACGTGGAAGAACGGAAAAACCGCGGCTATTCCGCCGCCTGGCTGCACCACAAGGGCCGGAACAAGCATCATTTCGAGTTCTGGTTCGACAACGGGATCGAAGTCTTCGAGATGGTCCCGGTGGAGATGCCGATGAAATACGTCAAGGAGATGTTCTGCGACCGCGTGGCCGCCAGCAAAGTCTACCACGGTGACAATTATACCGACGCCACGCCGCTGGCCTATTTTGCCAGGATGGATTACACGAAGCTCCTGCATCC
Organism: Clostridia bacterium; assembly: GCA_017614275.1. Classification (GTDB taxonomy): domain Bacteria; phylum Bacillota; class Clostridia; order Oscillospirales; family Acutalibacteraceae; genus RUG420. The sequence goes on from JAGACE010000158.1 coordinate 3,560, forward strand.
CAACACCTACGAGGTATTGAAGGAATTGCTGGAGATGCTGGCGGAAGAGGGGGAGGACGCCACCTTCCGCTACCTCCGCACATTGAAATGACCGTTTCGGGCCTGTCAGAAGACAGGCCCTTTTTCATTGCAAAGAATTTCTATTTATTATATAATTAAAAGAAATTTATTTGTGGAAGTCTGTACTTTTTTAGCTTTCACATATGTCAGGAGAACCATATGCCCCGCAAGAAGTGGACCATTGAAAAACTGAATAAAGAACTGGCCTCCACCATCGCGGAGCGTTATTCCATAGAACCGCTGACCGCGCTGCTGCTGATCCAGCGGGGCTTCGACGATTTCGAGTCTCTGGACCGCTTTTTCGATGACTCGGAGGAGTGGATCGACCCGTTCCTGCTGCCGGACATGGAGCAGGCTGTGGACCGCATCAACACCGCCATCTTCGACGGAGAACGCATCTGCGTGTACGGAGACTACGACTGCGACGGCGTCACGTCCACCACCATTTTGTATTCCTATCTGGAAGCGCAGGGCGCGGACGTCACATATATGCTTCCGGACCGGCAGATCGACGGTTACGGTCTGAGCGATCCCGTCATCGACCGCATCGCCGCTCTGGGCACGAAACTGATCATCACCGTCGACAACGGCATCTCTTCCGTGGAAGAGGCGAGATACATCAAAGAAAAGGGCATGGAGCTCGTGGTCACCGACCACCATCTGGAAGGGGAAGAGCTCCCCGACTGTGTGGCTGTGGTGGATCCGCACCGCAAGGACTGCGACGTTCCGTTTGAAGACTACGCCGGATGCGGCGTCGCGCTGAAACTCTGCTGCGCTCTGGAAGGCTCTGCCGAAGAGGTCATGCAGGAGTTCGCCGACATCGCGGCCCTCGGCACGGTGGCCGATATGGTCCCGCTGACCGGGGAGAACCGAAAGATCGTCCTGTACGGTCTCCGTCTCATGAATCGGTACCGCAGGCCCGGCATCCAGGCCATCCTGGAGAAGGCCGGTCTGGACACCAAAACGCTCGACTCCGGCAACATCTCCTTCGGGCTCGCGCCCCGCATCAACGCGGCCGGCCGCATAGGCTCCGCGGAACAGGCGCTGGACCTGCTCCTGGCCGAGGATCCGGACTCCGCGGCAGAGATGGCCGAGGAGATCGACGCGATGAATCGCCAAAGGCACGACGAGGAAGACAAGATCTTCCGGGAAGCCGTGCAGTGGCTGGAAGAACACCCGGAACAGGCACACCTGCCGATCCTGGTCGTCTGCGGCAGCGGATGGCACGAAGGGGTCCTGGGCATCGTCGCCTCCAAGCTCCTGGAACGCTATCTGCGGCCCGCCATCGTCCTCACGGACCGGGGAGACCTCTGCAAAGGCTCAGCCCGCAGCATCGAAGGCTTCTCCATCTATGAGGCGATGAACTCCTGCAAAGACCTGCTCAACACCTTTGGCGGCCACGATATGGCTGCCGGCATGAGCATCCTGCCCGAGCACCTCGAGGAGTTCCGCTCAAGGGTCAACGAGTTCGCTTACTCTGAGGATCCGGTGTATCCGGAGACCCGCATCGACTGCAAGCTGAACCCTGCCGGGCTCTCTCTGGATGTCCTGGATTCCATCCAGCGCATGGAGCCCTTCGGCAC
>JAGACE010000159.1 GCA_017614275.1 Clostridia bacterium
AAGCCGGTGGAACTGCTGCTGGCAGGACGCATCGCCCCCGGAAAAGGGCAGCTGGACACCGTGAAGGCCGTAGCGCAGCTGAACCGGGAGCACGGTGACCTGTTCCATCTGACCCTCATCGGTTCCGTCGGTGTGGAGTCCTACATGGACGAGATCCGGGCTTACATGAAAGAACTGCCGGAGGGCTGGGTCACGATCGAGTCCTTCGCGGACGATCTGAAAGAATTACGCAGCCGCACGGACATCGCGCTGGTCTGTTCCTCTTCGGAGGCCATGGGCCGCGTCACCATTGAAAGCCTGCTGGCCGGATGTCTCGTGGTCGGCGCGAACGGCGGGGCCACGCCGGAGCTGCTGGACGGGGGCAGGGGACTGCTCTACGAGCCCGGCGACATCAGCGGCCTGGCGGACGCCATCTATAAAACCTCGCAACTGTCCCCGGCAGAGGTTCGTTCCGCGGTTGCGCGGGGCCAGACCTTCGCCCAAGAGAATTTCGCACTGGAGAAGTATGCAGCGTCCATCCTGGACCTGTACCATCAGCTGTTGCCATGAGGAAGTTTTATCTGAAAGAAAGGGACGCGCTGGAGCAGAAGAACGCCGGCAGCAAAGCCCGAAACGACGTGGAGTCCATCGCCGAGTCCATCGGGTACGAGCCCCTGGACGTCGCGCTGCCCTTCGAGGAGCACAAGAGCCTGGCCGCGTCCGTCAAAGCGAACCTGGAGATCGAGGCCTTCTTCAAAAAGCGCCTGTCCGGTCTGCAGGAGGGCGATGAACTGCTCGTCCAGTTCCCTCCGCGCTCCCACAGCGTCCTGTTTCCGCGGCTGTACCGCAGTCTGCGGAAAAAAGGCGTGCATGTCACGTTCCTCATCCACGATCTGGAACGTATGCGTTACAGTCAGCTGAACGACGTGCCCCTGAAAAAGCGGGTGCGCATTTCGCTGGAGGAGACCCGGCTGCTGAAGGAAGCCGACCGCATCATCTGCCACAACGACAAGATGAAGGCCTTCCTGGTCGAACAGGGCTTCTCGTCGCACGCTCTCATCCCGCTGGGTCTGTTCGACTATCTGACGGACTGTCCCATGCGGTCGATGGAGGACAAAAAAGCGTATAACAAGGTCATCATCGCCGGGAACCTGTCTCCCGAGAAATGCGTTTACATCGCGGAACTGCAGAAGGTCCCGGAAGTGGAGTTCCAGCTGTACGGCGTCGGCTATGAGGACCTGGGGCAGGGGAACGTCACCTATCACGGCTCTTTCCTGCCGGAGGAACTCGTGTGCGCCCTGGACGGAGACTTCGGTCTGGTGTGGGACGGCACGTCCATCGACACCTGCACCGGCATCTTCGGTAATTACCTGAGGCTCAACGATCCTCACAAACTCTCTCTGTACCTGACGGCAGGTCTCCCGGTCATCGTTTGGGAGGAAGCCGCGGTTGCAGACTTTGTCAAAGCTCACCACGTCGGTCTGACGGTCGCCTCTCTGAGCGACATCCCCGGCAGACTGGCCACATTGTCCCGCGACGAATACTATCGGATGGCCCGCAACGCGGCAGACGTCTCCGGACAGCTCCGCAGCGGCCACTTCCTGAAGACGGCGCTCGGCGCTGAATAAGCTATCCTGAGGGGAACCACATGAACCTGAACGAATTTCTCCGGCAGCCCATGGCGCCCTGGAGAAAGGTCCTCTGCGAAGTGCTGGATTATCTGATCGTGCTCTTCACCATCCTGGGGACCCAGTCCATCTACAATAACACCTCCGAACGCGAGTTCCACATCCTGCCGATCTGCGCAGCGCTGCTCGCGCTCCACTTCGTGCTGTTTCCGGACGTTCTGAAGTGGACGCATTTCAAGCGGCTCCTGTATGTGGCCGTGCCCTGGACCGTCTATATCCTCATCTACGCGATGGTCGCGGGGGGAGACCGGTTCAAACTCATCGAGAAGTTCGTCGTCGTGCTGCTGCTCTATGCGGCATACTTCTACGGCCACTATCTGAGGGGGACCATCAAGGACGTGTTCCGGTATTACGTGAACGTCATCCTGCTGATCGCGCTGATCTCTATTTTCTTCTGGATCACCGCGTCCACGCTGAAATGGTTCCGGGCGTCCGCACCCTGGTACATCTACTGGGGCAAGGACCGCCGCGTCTGGAGTTTCTACGGCCTGTATTTCCACTGGCAGAACGACTTCTTCATCCACGGGCACCGGTTCTATCGGAACATCGGCATCTTCTGCGAGGCGCCGATGTACAGCCTGCATCTGACCACGGCCCTGATGCTGGATCTGCTGCTGAACACCAGGAAGTCCCGCTTCCGCTGGTTCCGCGTCATCTGGCTGGCCGGCACGGTCCTCACCACGTTCTCCATCACGGGCTATCTGTTCGTCATGGTCCTGTTCGTGGTCGATATCTACGCGTCGCTTTTCGTCCGCTATCGCAGCGAGGACCCGGAGATCAAAGCGCAGGCGAAGAAATGGCTCATCGCCGTCACCGGTCTCGGCATCGTGCTCGGCGGAGTGGCTTTCAGTCTGGTGGCCGACAAACTGGCCTCCCGCTCCGGCGGCTCCCGCATGGAGGACTACAACAACGGCTACAAGGGCTGGCGGGACAACGTCTTCTTCGGCGCCGGCTTCGGGGACATCGAGGCCCGACAGCGCTACGCCAGCTGGAGACGGCTGCACCGCTCCGAGTCCGGCTTCACGAACTCGCCGATGGCCGTCCTCTGCGAAGGCGGCATCTGGTTCTTCCTTTGCTATTACGTCCCGTTCATGTATGACATCATCGTCACGATGAACCGCAAGGACTGGCGCGCCACGTTCTGCATCCTGCTGTTCGTGTTCATCTTCGTCACCACCACCATGGAACACTCCTGCCTGATGCTGGCGTTCCTGGCGCTCTCCCTGGCCGGCTTCATGGCCGAGGATTACAAGGCCGACAGCCAGCTGCTCGGACGTCCGCTGCGCGTGCCGGAATACCATCCGCACGGCGGCTATGAGGAGTACGTGGAGGAGGAAGCCGTATGATGGACGCCGCCACGCTCCGCATGCTGCAGCTGGAAGAGCTGGACATGGCAAAGCAGATCCTGGCGATCTGCGAGAAACACGACATCGAAGTGTTCGCGCTGGGCGGCACGCTGCTCGGGGCCGTGCGTCATCAGGGCTTCATCCCCTGGGACGACGACCTGGACCTGGGCATGAAACGGGCCGACTACGAGCGATTTATCAAACTCGCCCCGTCGGAACTGCACGCTCCGCTCAGCCTGCACACCTGCTATAACGACAAGGCCTTTCTGTATCCGTATGTGCGCGTCCAGAACGCGGACTACGGCCTGCAGAGGGACTTCACGACGGACAAGACCGTCCAGGACCTGTGGGTGGACATCTTCCCACTGGACGGCGTCCCGGCCGACGGCCTGCGCCGCATGCTCTGGGAAAAGGCCCTGACGGCCCTCAGAGGCCTGCGCAACCTCTCCGCCTTCAACGCCCTGGTCAACGTGGAAAAGTCCTACAGCGGCCTCAAGGGAGCCGTTTTTGAAGTGGGAGAAGGACCGGCATCCAGAAGCTCCTTCCCACGAACGTCTTTCTGAAGGCGATCGACCGCGTCCTGAAAGCGTTCCCGGTGGAAGCGGAGGCCTGCATCGGCAACCCCATGGGCGGCCACTGGTTCCGTGAGGTGTTCCCGGCCGTCGTCTACGACGCTATCGTTGAATTGCCGTTCGAGGACATCGAGATCCCCTGTCCGGCAGAATACGAAACGATCCTGCGCACCATGTATGGCGATTATATGGCGCTCCCGCCCGAAGAGCAGCGCAACTGGCACGGTACCACGCTGGTCCGCCGCCCGGAGAAATGATAAGCATTTCTTATTGCCTGCCCATCGTCAAAGTTTTATAATAAGAGAAATGTTCTGAAACTGGAGTACGTGATCCAATGCCTAAGATTGAGAAGAATTCGATCAAGAAGAACTTCTTAATGAATGTTCTTCTGACGCTCTCAACTTTCATATTCCCATTGATCACCTTTCCGTACGTCTCGCGTGTTCTCACACCCATCGGGACCGGGAAGGTGGCTATGGCCACGTCTTTCGTTCAGTACTTCGTGATGTTCGCCATGCTCGGGATCCCGACCTACGGCATCCGGGCTGTCGCCAAAGTTCGGGACAACCGGGAGAAGCTGTCCAAGACCGTCCATGAACTCCTGATCATATCAGCAGTCATGTCTGTCGTGGCATATGTCATCCTGCTCATCTGTATCCCGACCATTCCTCGAATCGCGGCCGAAAAACCGCTGTACTACATCATGTCGGCCAACATCCTGCTCAACTGTCTGGGCATGGAATGGATGTACAAGGGCCTGGAACAGTACACGTATATCACAGTCCGAAGCATCATCTTCAAGTTCATCGCCCTGGTGCTCATGTTCGTCTTCATCCACAACCAGAGCGATTATCTGTGGTACGGCATCACGTCCGTCGTGGCGTCCAGTCTCTCGTATGTCCTGAACTTCTACAACGCCAAGAAATACATCGACATCAAATGGCTCGGGAACTACGATTTCAAGCCGCATCTGAAGTCGGTGGCCATCTTCTTTGCCATGGCCATCGCCACCACGGTGTATACACATCTGGACACCGTCATGCTCGGCTTCATGACCACGGACGCGGACCTGGGGTATTATAACGCCGCTGTCAAGATCAAGACGGTCCTGGTCAGCCTGGTCACGTCCCTCGGCGCTGTCCTGCTGCCGCGGGCGTCCTACTACGTCGAAACCAACAAGATGAAGGAATTCCGGATCATCTCCGCCAAAGCGCTGGACTTCGTGTTCGTGGCGGCCATCCCGGTCACGGTGTTCTTCGTCTACTTCGCCCGGCAGTGCATCATGCTGCTGTCCGGTGACGCCTACATGGGCTCCATCCAGCCGATGCAGATCCTCATGCCCACCACGCTGTTCATCGGCATCACGAACATCCTGGGCATCCAGATCCTTGTGCCCTTGGGCAAGGAAAAGGCGGTGCTCCAGTCGGAGATCGTGGGCGCTGTCGTGGACCTCGTGCTGAACTTCATGCTGATCCCGAAATTCGCCTCCAGCGGCGCGGCCATCGGCACTCTGGTCGCTGAGCTCTGCGTCCTCATCTATCAGAACGTCGTCCTCTGGAAAGTCGTCAAACCCATGCTGAAAGACATCAGTTATCTGAAGATCCTCGTGGCCACGGCCATCTCGCTGGCCGCCACGTTCTGGATCCCGGCTCTCGGCCTGCGCAGCTTCTTTACGCTCGGCATCGCCGCGGTCATGTTCTTCGGCATTTACCTCGGATACCTCTGGATCCGGAAAGAACCCATTGCAGTGGAAGCCATCCACTTCGTCCTGCGAAAACTGAAACGGAGTGAAAGCACAACATGAGTCGCACAAGATCCCGTAAACGCAGCACCTGGAAGAAAGTCGTGCTGGTCATCCTCTGTATCCTGCTCCTCGTCGCCCTTCTGACGGGTCTGCTGGTCCATCGCTACACCGGCCTCCTGGGCGATCTGCGGGAAGAGGAGATCGGCCACGCCTATTCGGTGACCGCTGAAGACGGAGACGCTCCCGAAGGAGAACAGGTCGTTGCGCCGACCGACATCGGCAAGGACGTCTTCTCCATCCTGCTGATCGGCGTCGATTCGCGCCAGGACACCTACACCGGCCGCTCCGACTCGCAGATGCTGATCTCCATGAACTCGAAGAGCAGGAAGCTGGTCATCTGTTCCATCCTGAGAGACTGCTACGTCTCCATCCCGGGACAGGGCCATAACCGGATCAACGCGGCCTACGCGTTCGGAGGCACGTCCCTCCTGACGCAGACCATCCAGAACAA
>JAGACE010000160.1 GCA_017614275.1 Clostridia bacterium
AGCCGCAGCGGCCGTTCCGGGATCTCTTACGACGATCTTCCGGCGCATTATGACGCCGACGTGATCGTCAACACCACACCGGTCGGCATGTACCCGAGCAATTTGGAGTCCCCGCTGGACCTGACTCCGTTCGAAAAACTATCCGGCGTTCTGGACATCATCTACAACCCCCTGCGGACCGCGCTCCTGCTGCAGGCGGAAGCGTTCGGCATCCCCTGTTCGAACGGGCTGCCCATGCTGGTCGCGCAGGCCGTCCGCGCCCACGAGTGTTTCTTTGACACGACCGTGGACGACGGTGTCACGGAGTCCATCCTGGCCGACCTGACCCGGGAGGTCACGAACCTCGTCCTCATCGGGATGCCCGGCAGCGGGAAGTCGACCGTCGCGAAACGGCTTGCGGAGCAGACCGGCCGCACGGTCCTCGAACTGGACGCGGCCATCGAGGCCGCCGCCGGCAAGTCCATCCCGCAGATCTTCGAAGAAGACGGCGAGGAGGGCTTTCGGCAGATCGAATCCGAGCAGATCGCCGGAGCGGGCGCCCTGTCCGGCGTCATCCTCTCCCTCGGCGGAGGGGCGGTCACCCGGGAGCGCAACTATCTGCCCCTGCATCAGAACGGCCGTATCTACTGTCTGGAGCGCGACCTTACGCAGCTGGCCACCGACGGCAGGCCCCTGTCCAAAGATCTCGAAACCCTGGAACAGATGGCGCGGGAACGCGGTCCGCTGTACGAGCGGTTCGCCGACGTCACCGTCGCCAACAACGGCTCGCCGGACGAGACCGCGGAAGCCATTCTGGCGGACTTCAACGCTTGACAGGGTCCCGTCGTTACGATAAGATTTCTAACAGTTTTGATAAAGGAGTTTTCAACACATGGATGTAGTTTGCCTCGACATGGAAGGCGTCGTCGTCCCGGAGATCTGGATCGCGTTCGCGGAAGCCACCGGCATCCCGGAGTTCAAACGGACCACGCGCGATGAACCGGACTATGACAAACTCATGAGATACCGCATCGACCTGCTCAAACAGCACGGTCTCGGCCTCAAAGAGGTCCAGGACGTCATCAGCACCATCGAACCGCTCGAGGGCGCGAAAGAGTTCCTGGACGCCCTGCGCAAAGAGACCCGGGTCCTCATCCTGTCCGACACGTTCACCCAGTTCGCCGGCCCGCTGATCGCGAAACTCGGCTACCCCACCCTCTTCTGCAACGAACTGGTCGTGGCGGACGACGGAGAGATCACCGGCTACACCATGCGCTGCGAGCAGTCCAAGCTGACCACGGTCAGGGCCCTGCAGTCCTGCGGCTTCTCGACCGTCGCCGCCGGAGACAGCCACAACGACCTCGCGATGATCCGCGCCTCCCGCGTCGGCTTCCTGTTCCGCTCCACGGAACAGATCAAAAAAGACAACCCGGATCTGCCGGCGTTCGAGGAATACGATGAATTCCTCGCCGCCATCGAAGCCGTTCTGGAGTGATCCCTCCCGGCGGGTTTTTCGGTCGAAGTCGTCCGAAAAAAAGGCAGAACCATGCGAAAAAAATAACATAAAAATATACGGAAAACTCTTGCAATCCGATGAATCTTTGCTATTATGGAAAATGGTATAAGCCACAAAACAATATTTTTTTAGGAGGCATATTATTATGGCATACAGAATTACTGATGAATGCGTAGCTTGCGGTTCCTGCAAAGAAGGCTGCCCCGTGGAAGCCATCTCTGAAGGCGATATCTACACCATCGACCAGGATCTCTGCATCGAGTGCGGCGCTTGCGAAGCCGGCTGCCCGACGGGTGCCATCGTCAACGAGTAATCGTACAGAGAACATCATCCCGGAACAGACTATGGGAAGTCCGTTCCGGGATTTTCTTTACGAATCTGTTTTGAGAGGAGGGACATGCTGTGGCAAGGACGAAAGTCGAAGATCTCGGCGGAGGCATCGTCTCCGTCATCTCGGAGGAACACGGCTTCGGCACAGACGCCATGCTGCTGGCCGACTTCGCTGCGCCCCGCGCCGGCGCTCCGGTCCTGGACCTCGGGACCGGCTGCGGCATCCTGCCCCTGCTCTGGAAACGGAACGGCGTGGAGGCGGACCTCTACGGCCTGGACATCCAGGAGGGCGCCATCGAACAGTTCCGGGAAGGCATTCGCCTCAACCAGGAGAACGGCGTCGACTGTTCGAACGTCCACGCGGTCCTCGGCGATCTGCGTGCGCCCGATGACCTGGGCCTTCCCCTCGGCCGGTTCCGGACGGTCACGATGAACCCGCCGTACAAGCCGGTGGACACCGGGATCCTGTCCGGGAACAGCGCGGAACAGATCGCCCGGCACGAGACCCTCTGCACCATGGACGACGCCGCTGCGGCGGCAGAACGGGCGCTCAACTTCGGCGGCTCCTTCGTCGTCTGCCACAGACCGGAGCGCCTGGCGGACGTCCTGGAGGCCTTCCGCCGCCATTCCCTCGAACCGAAACGGCTCCGCTTCGTCCAGAAGCGTCCGGAGACCCAGCCCTGGCTCTTCCTACTGGAGAGCCGGAAAGGCGGAAAACCCTTTCTGAACGTCCTGCCGCCCCTGTTCATCCAGAACGCCGACGGCGGCAACTCGGAAGAACTACAACGCATTTTAGGAGCGTACAGCCATGACGAATGAAACCTGCGGCACCCTCTATGTGACGGGGACCCCCATCGGGAACCTCGGCGACTGGTCGCCCCGGGCGATCGAGACCCTGAAGACCGTCGACTTCATCGCGGCGGAGGACACCCGGGTCACGCTGAAACTGCTGAACCATTTCGGCATCGACACGCCCATGGTCAGCTACCATGAACACAACAAGGCGCAGAAGGGACCGGCCCTGCTGGACCGGCTGCTCAAAGGCGAGTCCTGCGCTCTGGTCACCGATGCCGGCATGCCGGCCATCTCCGACCCGGGGCAGGATCTGGTGGACCTCTGTCTGGACCACGGCGTCCCCGTGGCCGCCGTCCCGGGCCCCACAGCCTTTGCCACAGCGCTCGCGCTCTCCGGAATGGATTCCCGCCGCTTCACCTTTGAGGGCTTTCTGGAAGTGGACAAAAAGAAACGGCGCAGCCAACTGGAGTTCCTGAAGACCCAGCCCTGCACCCTCATCCTGTATGAGGCGCCCCACAAGCTGTCCGCCACGCTCAGAGACCTGCTGGACGCGCTGGGCGACCGGAAACTGGTCCTCTGCAGAGAACTGACCAAGGTACACGAAGAGATCGTACGCACCACGCTGGCGGAGGCTGTAGAGGCCTATCCGCAAAACGATCTGAAAGGCGAACTGGTCCTCATCCTGGAAGGCGCGTCCGCGGAAGCCAGAGTGTTCTCTCTGGACGAGGCGGTCGCCATGGCGCAGGATCTCATCGCCTCCGGTGCCTCCAAAAACGACGCGGCCAAAGAGGCCGCCAGGACGACGGGCCTCAAAAAGGGCGATATCTACCGCGAACTCTTCTGAAGACACGAAAAAAAACAGGTGACTCGAAGCGAGTCACCTGTTTCTTATTTTCCTCAGACGTCGAATTCTTCGGTGTGGCCCTTCATGGAGCCGAGGACCGCGTGGCCGTCCGCCAGTTTGAACATCGCGAACTTCGAGCCCGCTTCTTCGTTGATGAAGGTGTGGATGGCCGGATTGGCGGCCAGGACCGCCTCGGTGAGCTCGTCGTCGTCGACGAGGACGACCGTCCCGTCATAGCGCAGGAACTGGCCTTCGGAGACCGCGAGGATCTCGACCTGCGGGTTCGCTGTGAATTCTTTATACGTGCTCTTTTCCGTGCCGGTGCCGGAATACAGGGTGTCGTCTTTCAGCAGGTGGAAGCTGAAGGGTCTCCCCTTCGGGCGCTCCCCGTTGGTGGTCAGGAAAAACCAGACTCCGGCTTTGTCTAAAAAGGCATTGACTTTTTCCACATTGGTCATAGTTCGAAACTCCCTTCAATTACTGAGTTGTTATGCCTCTTCCATCTTACTCTGTTTTCGTTCCCTCTGACAACCTTTATCCTCGTTTTGTGCGATTTGTCCAAATGACAACCTTTTCCTTCGTCTAAGCTGCACAAATAATGCCCAGTTTCCGTGAGCACTTGCTCACATTTTTGGTGAACCCTACAGAAAAGGCCGCAGCCTCTTGCAAATCGCCCCAAAGCGGTTTAAACTGTGCGCAACAAGTCGCAATAGACTTGTCAATGGCGTTTGCAAAGGAGGTTATCTTATGAGTGAACTGCCGAAAACCGATTCCATCTTTTTTGTCTGCACCGAAGGTATGGTAACGAGCGTTGCCGGTGCGGAAGCGCTGAAAGGGCAGCTTGTCAAGAATGGCCTTTTTGACATCAAGATCCAGCACATCCAGCTGGAATGGATCCCGAGAGATGCCAAGCTGGTCGTCTGCCATGAGAACCTGAGAGACCGCATCCGGGCGAAAGTCCCCCATGCGCACATCGTCGCTGTGACCGATTTCCTGCATGCCCCGGAATACGCCGCGCTGTCCAAGGGTCTGGCCGCTCTCGTCGCCTGATCCTCTCCCCTCGCTTTCAAAAAAACAGAGCCGAAGTCATCTGACTTCGGCTCTTTCTTTATGCTTCATGTCGGGCTCACAGGACCGCCAGGACCTGTTCGGCCATCTGCCGGTGGCCGGTCGGGGTCGGATGGGCGTCCATCAGGATGTCCGGATCCATGCCGAGCTGTCCGATGCCGACATAGGTCTCGATGTTGCGCATCGGGACGAAGGTGTACTGGTCGCGGTACGAACTCCCGCTCTGCATGTAAGTGTTGAAGATGTCTACGACAGGGTTCAGGAGCTGCCCGTACTGGACGTTCGTGAGCAGCAGGTCCACCGACGCCACTTCCACCGGGTTGTAGACGCCGAGGACCACGAGTTTCGCGTGGGAGTTCAGGGCGCGGATCTGACGGACGATGGCGTCAAAGTTCTGTTGGAACACCAGATAGGACTCCAGTTCCAGTTCCGCCAGACGGGCCATGGTCACGCTGTCTCCCGTCAGTTTCAGCGCGAAGGCAAGCGACTCGCCGAGGGTGCTGATCGGATCCCGGTCCGAAAAAGCCAGGGACAGCGCGGTGGACACATTCTCCTCCGTCATGTCCCGCAGGGCCGCGAAGGCCTGCGTGCAGTCGTTCGAACCGACGTTCAGGGTGATGAGGTCCGCTTTGGCGATGTTCGCGCGGAAGTCCCTTTTCAGTCGGGCGATCGCCTTCTCGTCCAGTTCCCGTCCGCCGTTCTTCGCAGGCAGGCGCCGGGTGCCGATGATGTCGCCCTGATAGCTGTCGTCCAGGAGCAGCCGGAGTTCCTCCGTCCGGTATCCGCCGTGGGCCATCTGGTACGTTTTGGATGCGCCGACGCCTTTGGCGATGTACGATGGGTAACTGCCCTTCGTCACGGTCCAGGCGGCGATCTCCTTGCCGCCGTACTTGTATCCCGGGAGCAGATAGCCCGCCGCGATGCTGTCTCCGAGCACGACATAGGTACTGTACCGGCGGGAGACCGCGAGGGTCGGCACACAGCAGAGCGCCGCCATCAGAGCGGTCAGCAGAACAGCCGCCAGTCTCTTTTTCCAGTCCATATCGGTTTACACTCTCTTATCCAAAGCAGGTTTTACAGCAGCGCCAGGATCTGTTCGGCGATCTGCTTGTGTCCGGTCGGGGTCGGATGGACGTCGCCGGGCAGCTCGGGGTTGGCAAAGATCTGGCCGGTCCCGAGGTAATTCTCGATGTTCTTCAGGTCACAGTACGTGTATTCGCTCGCATACTTGCAGCCGGACTTCATGTAGTCGTTGAAGCCCTGGATCAGCGGCTGGATCAGCGGTGCCGGAGAGATGCCCATGATGCTGGTGACGTCATAGGGATTGTACAGCCCGAGCACGACGATCTTGGCGTTCGGATTGATCTCACGGATCTTCTGGATGATCACGTCGAAGTTGTCCCGGAAACCCTGGACGGAAGCCAGTTCCATCTCGATGATCCGGAGCAGGGTCTCGTTGTCCTGCGCGATCTTCTCCAGAGCCTTCGTGGTCACGTTCGGGTCCAGAGCGCCGCTCTGCTGGAGTTCCTGCATGATCTGCTGGTTCTCCTGGAGCATCTCGAACAGGATGACGATGACCTGGAAGGAGTCGTTCGCGCCGATCTGCAGCGTGATCAGATCCGACTTCTTCAGATACTTGATGACGCCCTTGCGCAGTTTCTCCAGACCGGCCTGATCGACGGCATAGGCGTCCGCCTGCTTCGGGAGACGGCGGGCGTTGAAGTAGTCGCCGGCAAAGTCCGGATCGAGGACCCGGCGCAGGTCGGCGGTACGATAACCGCTGTGCGCCAGCATATAGGTGTTCTTGGCGCCCACGCCCTTTGCCACGAAGGTCGGATACGTGTTCGCGACCACCGGCCACAGGACGGTCTTGCGTCCGGCATACTTGTACCCCTCCATCATGTAGCCGGTGGGGATGCTGTCTCCCAGGACCGCATAGTTCTCATACGTCTTCGGCTTCGCAAAGGAAGGCACCACGCAGACGGCGACCATCAGGACGGTCAGCAGCAGCGCGGCAAAACGTTTGCTCATTCTCATGGATGGTTCCTCCTATCTTACCGGTCCACAGACCGGTGATCACACATTGAAACGGAACAGGACCACGTCCCCGTCCTGCATGAGA
>JAGACE010000161.1 GCA_017614275.1 Clostridia bacterium
CGGCCATCATCTCCGTCAAGGAGGACTGCCACCTGAGCGAACAGGAGGTCAACGACTTCTGCAAGGGCATGCCCCGGTACAAGCGCCCCCGCAAGATCATCTTCGCGGACGTCCCGCGCAACCCCACCGGCAAGATCGAAAAGCCGAAACTCCGTGAACTGTACGCCGGCGCGAACCTGGTCGAACAGCAGACCAAAAAGTAAACGCTCCGGCAAAAGCGAGGTATCTCTATGAAACAACTGCTGCTTGGGAACGAGGCGGTCGCCCGCGGGCTCTACGAAGCCGGCTGCCGTCTGGTCTCCAGTTATCCCGGCACCCCCAGCACCGAGATCACCGAGAACGCCGTGAAATACAGCGACGACATCTGGTGCGAGTGGGCCCCGAATGAAAAAGTGGCCATGGAAACGGCCATCGGCGCGTCCATCGCCGGCGGAAGAGCGTTCTGCGCGCAGAAGCACGTCGGCCTGAACGTGGCGGCGGACCCGCTGTTCACCGTCGCCTACACCGGCGTGAACGGCGGCCTGGTCATCGCGGTCGCGGACGACCCGGGCATGTTCTCCTCTCAGAACGAGCAGGACTCCCGGCACTACGCCAAGGGCGCGAAGGTCCTGATGCTGGAACCCTCGGACTCCACCGAGTGCAAGGAGTTCACGAAGCTGGGCTTCGAACTTTCCGAGAAGTTCGACACGCCGGTCATCCTCCGGCTGACCACCCGCGTCGCGCACTCGTCGAGCATCGTGGAACTGGCCGACCGGGACAACGTCCCCGTCAGACCCTATGAAAAGAACATGCCGAAGTACTCCATGCTCCCGGCCAACGCCATCAAACGCCACGTCGTGGTGGAAGAGCGTCAGCTGGCCGAGCAGGAGTGGGCGGAGACCGCTCCCGTCAACACCGTCGAGTGGAACGACCGGAGCATCGGCGTCATCGCCGCCGGCATCACCTATCAGTACGCGAAAGAAGCCCTGGGGGACAAGGTCTCCTACCTGAAACTGGGCTGTGTGAACCCGCTGCCGAAGAAACTCATCAAAGAGTTCGCGGACGGCGTGGACACCCTGTATGTCCTCGAGCAGCTGGACCCGGTCATCGAAGAGCATGTCCGCGTCCTCGGCATCGAGTGCAAAGGCAAGGAACTGTTCGACCTCAAGGGCGAATATTCCCAGTCGATGATCAAGAAGGTCATCCTCGGGGAAGAGGCGGAATATCTGACCACCGACATGGAGATCCCGCCCCGGCCGCCGGCACTGTGCCCCGGCTGCCCGCACCGCGGACTGTTCAGCGCGCTGAAGCCGCTCGACGTCTTCGTCAGCGGTGACATCGGCTGCTACACGCTGGGCGCGCTGGCCCCCTTAAGCATGATGGACACCACCATCTGCATGGGCGCCTCGGTCAGCGGCCTCCACGGCAAGAACAAGATCCGCCCGGACGAGGCGAAGAAGTCTGTGGCCGTCATCGGCGACTCCACCTTCGTCCACTCCGGCATCACCGGGATGATCAACGCGGCTTACAACCAGAGCAACTCGAAGATCATCATCCTGGACAACTCCATCACCGGCATGACCGGCCACCAGCAGAACCCGACGACCGGCAAGCGCATCGACGGGGAACCCACCGCGGCCATCGACATCGAGGCCCTGGCACACTCCGTCGGCATCGAGCGCGTCCTCGTCGTCGACCCGTATGACATCGCCGCCACCCGGGAGGCCATCAAGGCCGAACTGGAAGTGGACGCGCCGTCGGTCATCATCTCCCGCCGCCCCTGTGTCCTCCTGAAGGAAGTCCGCGCGAAACAGCGCAAGCCCTTCTCCGTGGACCCCGACAAGTGTGTCGGCTGCGGCGCCTGCATGAAGATCGGCTGCCCCGCCATCAGCATGAAGGACCGGAAGTCGGTCTTCGACTTCACCCAGTGCGTGGGCTGCGGCATGTGCAAACCGTTATGCAGATTCGACGCGATCAAGGAGGGCGATTGACATGACCAGAAGCATCCTCATCGTCGGCGTCGGCGGACAGGGCACGCTCCTCGCGTCCCGTCTGCTCGGCCGCACCCTTCTCGCGAAGGATTATGACGTCAAGATCTCCGAAGTCCACGGGATGTCCCAGCGCGGCGGCTCCGTCGTCACGTACGTCCGGTACGGAGACAAAGTCGCTTCTCCCATCGTCGAGAAAGGCGAGGCGGACATCATCATGAGCTTCGAGGAACTCGAAGCGGCCCGCTGGCTGCCCTACCTGAAGAAGGGCGGCAAGATCATCGTCAACACCCAGCAGATGGACCCGATGCCCGTCATCACCGGCGCCGCGCGCTACCCGGAGAACGTGCTCGGGCAGCTGCGGGACCTGGGCGTGGACGTCCAGGCCGTCGACGCCCTGAGCCTGGATGTGGAAGCCGGCACGCCGAAAGCCGCGAACGTCGCGCTCATCGGCGTGGTGGCCAAGAACACGGACATCGAACAGGAGATCTGGGAAGAGACCATCCGCAACACGGTGCCCGAGAAGTTCCTCGAGCAGAACCTCAAGGCGTTCCGCCTCGGCTACGACGCCTGATCGGTTATGAATCATTTTTTGAAGATCCTGCTGGTCCTTCTCCTTGCTCCGGCGGTGCTGGTGGCGGGGGTACTCACGTTCCTGACCGTCACGGAATACCGGCCCGCGGACCGGGAGGAAATGGTCCTCTGCGGGGCAGAAGAAAGCCGTCCGCTCGCGGTCGGGGACACCCTCTCCGTGATGAGCTGGAACATCGGCTATGGCGCGCTCGGTGACAACGCCGACTTCTTTATGGAAGGCGGAGAAATGGTCATGAGCGCGGACGAAGACCGCGTGAAAGAGAACCTTGCCGGCATCACGAAAGAGATCAGAAAGGTCTCACCGGACGTCCTGCTCCTCCAGGAGGTGGACTCCGATTCCAAGCGATCCTATCATATCGATGAGACGGCCATGATGGAGGACCTCTATGAGGACGACGTGTCCACGGAGGCACTCTATCATTCGGTGGTCTACGTA
>JAGACE010000162.1 GCA_017614275.1 Clostridia bacterium
AGGGCTTCCGGCGGACTTTCTCCGTCAGCTGTCCGGCCTCGTCATAGCCCACGTAACCGGGCGGCGAACCGATGATCCGGGAGACGCTGAACTTCTCCATGAACTCGGACATGTCGAGCCGGATGAGGGTCTCCGGAGTATCGAAGAGCTGGTCCGCCAGCTGCTTGACCAGTTCGGTCTTGCCGACGCCGGTGGGACCGACGAAGATGAAGGACGCCGGTTTCTTGCGGGCGTTGATCTGGATGCGGCTGCGCTTGACGGCGTTCGCCACGGCGTGGATCGCCTCCGGCTGGCCTTTGACCTTCTCGGCCAGCGCCTCTTCCAGGTGCGCGAGCTTCCGGATGTCGGACTCGATGACCTTGGAGGCGGGCACGCCGGTCCAGAGCTGGATGACCTTGCCCAGGTCCTCTTCCAGGACCTGGTTGTCCTTCGCCGCTTCCTGCAGCTCGGGCAGTCTGGCCTCCTCGTTCATGATCTCGGATTTGATCTTCGCCTGTTCCTCGTAATCGGGGTTCTCGGTCTCGGCCTCCAGCGCCTCCAGCGCCTCCTTCAGTTCGGCCAGATCGCGCTCCGCGATCTCCGCCTCGGAGATGGCCTTGTTGCGCAGGTTCGCGGCCGTGCAGGCCTCGTCCAGCAGGTCGATCGCCTTGTCCGGCAGGAAGCGGTCGGTGATGTATCGCTCCGACAGCACGACGGCGCGATGCACCAGGGTGTCAGAGATCTGCACCCGGTGATAGTCTTCATAATACTTTTTGACGCCCAGCAGGATCCGGTAGGTGTCCTCGATGGAGGGCTCCTCGACCTTGATGGGCTGGAACCGGCGTTCCAGCGCCGCGTCTTTTTCGATGTTGCGGCGGTATTCGTTGAACGTCGTGGCACCGATCACCTGGATCACACCGCGGGAGAGGGCCGGCTTCATGATGTTCGCGGCGTTCATGTTGCCCTCGGCGTCGCCGGTCCCGACGAGATTGTGGATCTCGTCGATGAAGAGGATGATGTTCCCCTCTCCCTTGACCTCGTCGATGAGCCCTTTGATCCGGCTCTCGAACTGGCCGCGGAACTGGGTCCCGGCCACGAGCGCCGTCAGGTCCAGGAGGTGGATCTCCTTGTCCGCCAGCTTCGCGGGGACTTCGCCTTTGGCGATGCGCTCGGCGAGGCCTTCGGCGATGGCGGTCTTGCCGACGCCGGGTTCGCCGATGAGACAGGGATTGTTCTTCGTCCGGCGGCAGAGGATCTGGATGGCGCGATCGATCTCCTGGTCTCTGCCGATGATGTTGTCGAGCTCGCCGTTGCGGGCCCGCGCCGTCAGGTCGGTGCAGTACAGGCCGAGGAAGCGGCGTTTCTTGGTCTTGCCCTTTTCCCCGTTCTTCTTCCTGCGGCGGCCGTTCGGCTCGTCGACAGGAGGTTCCTCCGGCACCATGGACAGATCGCCCGGGTCCGAGGGATCCGGGAACTGCCCGAGCATGTCGGGGTTGCCGCCCAGCGCGCCGAACAGAGACTGCAGGGACGGCATGGTGGGAGCGCCGCCCTCCTCGAATTCGTCGTTCTCGTCGAATCCGAGCATGGCGTTGACCTGTTCGGTGATGGCGTCCATATCATCCTCGGTGATGCCCATGTTGTCCATGAAATGCTTCACGGGGCCGATGTTCATCTCCATGGCGCATTTGATGCAGTAGCCTTCCGGTTCGCTCTTGTTGTCGTTCACTTTTGAGATGAAGACGACTGCAGGATTCTTTTTACATTTGCAGCAAAGGACTTGCTTCATTTTGATTGCTCCTTATTCCTTGGATTCGCCGGAAGGAACGTCTTTCTGTTTCACCTGCCGGAGGTCCGGCGCATAGGCGCAGAAAGCGATGAGTGTGAGTACAGCAGCGATGGCGACCAGTATGACGATGGCGGCGGACGGCAGCGTGAACCAGCTGCGGAACACGCCGAAGACCGGTGCGAACAGAAGCAGCGCGATCATGACGACATAATAGGCGACCGTCGCGACCTTGCCATACATGATGGCGGCACGCGGCGTGACGTCGTGCGTGAGCATCACGATGCCGCCGACGAGCATGAGGACCTCCTTGAGCACGAAGATCCAGAACAGCCAGCTCCCCCCACGGAGCAGACGGTCGTCCATGCCATGGAACGCGAAGAAATAGGCGATGGCCAGAGTGATCTGGGTCAGTTTGTCCGCGATCGGGTCCAGCAGTTTCCCGAGGTTCGAGACCTGGTTGAACGCGCGGGCGATCTTCCCGTCGAACAGATCCGTCAGGCCGGAGATGCCCAGCACGATGACGGCGGCCAGGTACGAGCCCTTCAGAAAGAGGACCAGAAAGACCGGGATCAGGACGATGCGGATGGCAGACAGCAGGTTCGGGATGGTCATCGCGCCCTCTGTCAGGTTTCCGAGTTGTTTTTTCAGGTTTTCATTCATGGCGATGGATCCTTTCGATCCGACTCCCCCACGAGCCGATCGGAAAATTTGTTTCAATATAACACAGGGGCAGGAAAAAGCAAGCGCTTATCTTTCCTGTTCCGGATGTTCGGGCTGATGCTTGAGGCGGGACGTCTTCTGGATGACGCCCATCTCATAGGAGTAACTGGTGCGGCCGTCCGTGAAGGCCAGGATGGCGTTCGCGCCGACTTCCCGCGCTCTGCGGCGGTGTCCGCCGAGGCCGTAGATATCGGCGTAGTCATTGGTGAGCACCGAGATCCTGGACGCGTTGGCGTACAGCGCCTTGATGTGCACGTCATAGGGCTCCTCGAAGGCCAGTTTTCCGGACTGCGTGTAGCACCGCAGCAGCTGCATGTTCGCGCTGCCGAACTCCGCGAGGGCCACGACGGTCCGGCCGTTCGGCGAGAACGTGAACGCCGACAGCGTACTGGTGCCGAACTCGACTTCCGTGTTCTTCTTGAGGTCCTTCAGGAACACGAGTTTGTTGTCCCCGACCCCGACGACGGTGTCGTTGTCGGTGAAGTTCACCGCGAGGATGCCGGTCTCAGGGTACTCGGTCTCGGAGACCGGATCTTTGTACTCGAAGTCGAACACATAGATCTTCGAATAGGTCTCCCCGTCCTTGGCGCCCAGCACGGAGACCGCCACATACTTCCCGTTGTCCGAGAGAGCGGCGGACGTGATGGTGTAGTCCGCGCAGTTCCATACGAACTGCTTCTCGGTGTAAGTGCTGTTCCAGACCGTCAGCCGGGACGTGGCCGTATTGGAGAGCGTGCCGAGGGCGATGTTCCCCTTCTTGCCGATGGACCCGGTGATAATGTCTTCCCCTTCGTCGGTCTTGCCCGAGAAGAGGGTCTCCGTCCGGTTCTCGACCCGGAAGCGGTGAGCGCCCCGCTCGTAGACCAGGGCCCGGTCCGGGCTGATGGAGAGCCCCGGAGAGGCGTAGGCGTGTTCAAAGGAGCGGATCTCCTTCGCGGAGCCGTCCAGCGTCACGGTGCGGTCGTCGTAGAGGATGTAGATGTCCCCGTTGAGTACGTCGACCCGTTCGATGGAACCGGAGTTCACCTGACAGGGGAAGCCTTCTCCCCGGCCGACCGAGGACGTGGTGTTGTTCCAGCTGTCGCGGATGGACGAAAGCGAGGTCCCGCCGAGGCGGAAGGCTGCCAGGATGAGCAGCAGGACGGCCACCAGGGCGACGGCCAGGATCCGGAGCAGTCGTCTCCGACGGTCCGTCAGTTCGAATCGCGCAGCCATGGGGCCACCTCCTTTTCGTGGTTTTCATAATAGACGCGGGTCAGCGAGAGCCCGTGGGCCGGGGCCGTCTGGCCCGCCGCGTCGCGATCCCGTGCGGCCAGGATGTCCGGGATGCTCCCGTCCTCCCGTTTGCCGCTCTCGATGGCGAGGAGCGTCCCCGCCATGATCCGGACCATGTTGTACAGGAATCCGTCAGCCTCCACCAGGAAGATGACAGACTCCCCTTCCCGGAAGACTTCGGCCCGACGGACCGTTCGGATGTTGTCGTTGATGATCTCTCTGCTGTTCGAGAACGACGTGAAATCGTGGGTCCCGAGGAAGTCCTTCGCGTTGCGGTCCATGCGCTCCGCGTCCAGCGCGTAGTGCACATGGAAGGCGCGGTCCTCCCAGAAGGGATTGCGGGCGTTCCCGTTCCAGATACGGTAACAGTACTGCTTTGCCGTGGCGTCGTAGCGCGGGTGGAACCCGTCCGGCACCTCGACGCAGTCGGAGACGGCGATGTCCGAAGGGAGCTTCGCGTTCATCGCGGCGATGAGCCGGTAGCAGGAGATGTCGTTCTCCGTGCGCAGCGTGCAGCAGTACATGTCGGCGTGGACGCCGGTGTCGGTCCGGGAACACCCGGTGACCGGGTCCCTCTGTCCGAACAGCGCTTCCACCGCGTCCTGGACTTCTTCCTGGATGCTCCGGGCGTTCTCCTGGACCTGCCATCCGTGATAGCGGGTCCCGAGGAACCGGAGGCTCAGCAATAACGTTCTCATACCAGTCTACCAAAGAAATGATTCAGCAGGATGATGCCGGCGAGCACCGCGACGATGAGCACCAGAGCCACGTAGTCGCGGGCTTCCAGTTTCATCTGACGCATGCGGGTCCGGCCTTCGTAGCCGTGGTAGCAGCGGCATTCCATGGCGTAGGCCAGCTCATAGGCCCTGCGGAAACTCGTGATGAACAGCGGGATGAATACCGGGATCAGGGCGCGGGTGCGCTCCAGCAGGTTCCCGGTCTCCAGGTCCGCCCCTCTCGCCTTCTGCGCGCAGGTGATGCGGTCGAACTCCTCGATGAGGGTCGGGATGAATCGCAGCGCGATGGTCATCATCATGGCGATGGTGTGGACCCCGCTGCGCATGAACTTCAGCGGCGAGAGCAGCCGCTCGATGGCGTCGGTGATGAGGGTCGGAGACGTCGTATAGGTCAGCAGCGAACTGGCGACGATGAGCGCCAGGATGCGGATGACCATGAAGATGGCCGTGTAGAGGCCGCCGGTGTACAGGTGCAGGAACCGCCACTCCCAGATCAGGTCCCCCGTCCGGATGTACAGAAGGTTCAGGACGGCCGTGAACAGGATGATGATGACGACCGGCTTGATGCCCTTGAGGATGGTCCGGATGGAGATGCGGGACAGGGCCACGACGACGCCGAGCGTCAGGACCATGAGTCCCAGGGACCAGAAGTTGTGGCAGACGAAGATGAAGATGATGAAGAACAGGGTCAGCACCAGCTTCATGCGCGGGTCCATGCGGTGGATGACGGAACTGCCGGGGAAATACTGGCCGATGGTGATGTCTTTTACCATGCCGTCACCCCGCTTTCCCGCAGGCGATGGATCTCCGCCCTCGCCTGTTCCACGGTATAGACGTCGGTGCGCACGGGGACCCCGTTCTCTTTCAGCCCGAGGAACACCTTGGTGATCTGCGGGATGTCGAGGCCCATGGCTACAAGCTCCGAAGACCGTTCATAGATCTCCGAAACGGTGCCGTACATGACCGCTTTCCGGTCGTTGATGACCAGGACCTTGGTGGCGATCTTCGCCACGTCGTCCATGCTGTGGGAGACGATCATGACCGTGCGGCCCGTCTCGTCCCGGTAGTTCTTGATGAGGCCGAGGATGGTGTCCCGGCCCTTGGGGTCGAGGCCGGCCGTCGGCTCGTCGAGGATGAGGATCTTCGGTTCCATCGCCATGACGCCGGCGATGGCCACCCGGCGCTTCTCGCCGCCGGACAGATCGAAGGGAGACTTTTCGAGCATGTCGTCCGACACCCCGGTGAAGCGCGCGGCGTCCCGGACCCGCCGGTCGATCTCCTCCTCGGGGAGTTTCATGTTTTGGGCCCGAAGGCGATGTCCCGGTAGACGGTCTCCTCGAAGAGCTGGTATTCCGGATACTGGAAACACAGACCCACCGCGAACCGGCTGGCCCGCAGGGTCTTCTTGCTCTCCCAGATGTCCTGACCGTCCACATACACCTTGCCGGACTGCGGCTTCAGCAGACCGTTGAAATGCTGGATGAGGGTGCTCTTGCCGGAGCCGGTGTGGCCGATGACCGCCACCAGTTCTCCCGCTTCTATTTCGATGTTGATGTCCTCGATCGCGGTCACTTCAAAAGGGGTGCCCGTGGAATAGGAGTAGGTCAGGTGTTCCGTCTTCAGAATCGCCAAGTGTTCGTGCTCCTTATGCGTTCAGTGTCTCAGTGAGTGCGGCGATGCACTCTTCGGTGGTCAGGATGTCGTTCGGGAGGTCCAGCCCGTCCTGTCGGAGGAGGTCCGCCAGTTCGGTGGCCTGGGGGACGTCCAGCCCGACGGCGCGGATCTTTTCGATGTCCGAGAAGACCTCCGCCGGAGTGCCGTCCGAGATGACCTTTCCGTTCTCCATGACGATGACCCGGTCGGCCAGGACCGCCTCTTCCATGTAGTGGGTGATGTAGACGACGGTCTTTTTCATCTCGACGTGCATCTTGCGGATGATCCGCATGATGTCCCGCCGGCCCTTCGGGTCCAGCATGGCGGTGGACTCATCGAACAGGATGGTGTCCGGCTTCATGGCGAGGATGCCGGCGATGGCCACCCGCTGTTTCTGTCCGCCGGACAGCTTGTGGGGCTCGTGGCCCCGGTATTTGTACATACGGACCGCCTTCAGCGCGTTGTCCACCCGGGCGCGGATCTCCTCCGGCGGGAAGCCGAGGTTCTCCGGTCCGAAGGCCACGTCTTCTTCGACGACCGTGGCGACGATCTGGTTGTCCGGGTTCTGGAAGACCATGCCGACTTTCTGGCGCAGTTCCAGCAGCCGGTCCTCCTCCCGGGTCGGGATCCCGTAGACGGTGATCTCGCCGAAGTCCGGGACCAGGATGCCGTTGCAGAGTTTGGCGAAGGTCGATTTGCCGGAGCCGTTGTGGCCCAGGACCGCCACGCATTCCCCGTCATAGATGTCCAGGGTCAGGTGGTCGACCGCCAGTTTCTTCCCCGACGCGTCGAGCTCCGCCTCGGTCATCCCCTCCGGGACTTCCTCATAGGTGAAACTGACGTTGCGCAGAGAGATGACGGCATCTCTGTTTTTCTCGTTCATATCGACTCGTTCTCCTTAGGTTCCGTCCGCGGACCAGACGGCGGTGGCCCCGCAGGGCAGGCACATGCCGGTCTGGGTGGTGGGCAGTCCGATCTCGTCGCAGGTCACGGTCCCGCCGTGGGACGGCACGATGGCGCTGCCGAGGATGTACTGCATGACGGAGGGGCTGAGCCCGGTGGTGTAGGAATTGATCAGGACCATCAGCGGGTCGTCCGACAGGACCTGTTCACAGGTGGAGACGAACTCGTAGATCTTCTCCTCCAGCTTCCAGACTTCCCCGCCGGGGCCTCTGCCGTACGACGGCGGATCCATGATGATGATGTCGTAGGTGTTCCCCCGGCGGATCTCCCGCTGGACGAACTTCAGGCAGTCGTCCACGAGCCAGCGGACACGGCCGTCCGCCACCCCGGAGAGCGCCGCGTTCTCCTTGGCGTAAGCCACCATGCCCTTCGACGCGTCCACGTGGACCACGGAGGCCCCCGCTTTCAGCGCCGCCACGGTGGCGCCGCCGGTATAGGCAAAGAGGTTCAGGACCCGGACCTCATCCCGCCCGGAAGCGGCGATGACATCCCGCAGGTAGTCCCAGTTGACCGCCTGCTCCGGGAAGAGCCCGGTGTGTTTGAACCCCATGGGTTTGATTTTGAAGGTCAGGTCTTTGTAGGAGATGGTCCACTCCTCCGGAACGCGCCGATAGGTCTCCCAGCTGCCGCCGCCTTTGGCGCTGCGGTGGTAGCGGGCGTCGGCCTTCTTCCACAGCGGATGCTGCTTCGGGGTCTGCCAGATGACCTGGGGGTCCGGACGGATGAGGACGATGTCTCCCCACCGTTCGAGCCGCTCGCCGTCTGACGTGTCGAGCAGTTCGTAGTCCTTCCAGTCGTCGGTGTTCCGCATGAGCGTGTGTTCTCCTTACAGTGTGAGTTGGTCGTCTTCCCGGTCCGGGCCGTCGCCCTGCATCGGGATCCCCAGGTGCCGGTACCCCGCCGGGGTGACCATGCGTCCCCGAGGCGTCCGGGACAGGAACCCGATCTGCATCAGATAGGGTTCGTAGACGTCTTCGATGGTGGTGGCGTCCTCTCCGATGGCCGCGGCGATAGTGTCGAGGCCCACGGGGCCGCCGTTGTAATTGCGGACCATGGCGGTCAGCATCATGCGGTCGATGTTGTCGAGGCCGAGCGGGTCGATCTCCATCCGGGAGAGCGCGAGATCCGCGTCGTCCTTGGTGATGACGCCCTCGCCCACGACTTCCGCGAAGTCCCGGGCCCGTTTGAGCAGCCGGTTGGCGATCCGGGGCGTGCCGCGGGAACGGCAGGCGATCTCCTCCGCCCCTTCGGGCGCGATCTCGATGCCGAGGATGTCAGCGGACCGGGTGACGATCTGCGCCAGTTCCTCCGGCGTGTACAGTTCCAGACGAAGGATGACGCCGAAACGGTCGCGCATGGGCGCCGACAGCAGACCCATCCGGGTGGTGGCGCCGACCAGCGTGAAGTGCGGCAGCTCCAGGCGGATGGACCGGGCCGAGGGGCCCTTGCCGATGATGATGTCGATGGCGTGGTCCTCCATGGCCGGATACAGGATCTCCTCGACCTGCCGGGACAGGCGATGGATCTCATCGATGAAGAGCACATCGCCCTCGTTGAGGTTCGTGAGCAGGGCCGCGAGGTCCCCCTGTTTTTCGATGGCGGGGCCGGAGGTGACGCGGATGTCCACGCCCATCTCCGCCGCGATGATGCCCGCCAGCGTCGTCTTGCCGAGGCCGGGAGGGCCGTACAGCAGCACGTGGTCGAGGCACTCCCCCCTGCCCTTGGCGGCGTCCATGTACACCTTCAGGTTCTCCTTGGCCTTTTCCTGGCCCAGGTAGTCCCGGAGCGCGCGGGGACGCAGGGAGACTTCCATCGCGTCGTCTTCGGTGCCGGTGAATTCCGGGGTGACGAGACGGCTCTCGAAATCCATATCTTCAGAAAACATGCAGGTCTCTCCTTAGCTGAGCGCCTTCAGCGCCTGTTTGATGAGTTCTTCGGTGGACAGGGTCTGGTCGAGCTTGCCGACGGCCACGGCCGCTTCGGACTGGCTGTAGCCCAGCATGACCAGCGCGCCGACGGCGTCCGCGGCATTGCTGTTGCTCGAAGCGGTGGCGGCGGCCGCCACAAAGGTCTCGGAGGCGCCGGTGCCCTCCATGTTCTGCGCCACCTTGTCCTTCAGTTCGAGGACGATGCGCTGGGCGACCTTCGGGCCGATGCCCTTCGCCCGGCTGATGGCTTTGTAGTCGCCGGCCGCGATGGCCAGGGTCAGCCGCGCCGGATCCATTTCGGAGAGGACCGACAGGGCCACTTTCGGGCCGATCTTGGACACGCCGATGAGCATCTTGAAAGCGTCCAGTTCCGCCTTGTCGGAAAAGCCCAGCAGGTCGATGCCGTCCTGCTTGACGTTCAGATAGGTGTATAGCGTGACGGTGCTCCCCACGGGACCCAGCTTCTGCAGGGTGTTCAGGGAGATATTGCACTGGAACGCGATGCCATTGACATTCACCGCGGCGATGTTCGGATCGGCGTAGACCAGTTCTCCGGTCAGGCTGTAAAACATAGGTGTCAGATCC
>JAGACE010000163.1 GCA_017614275.1 Clostridia bacterium
GAAGGGAAGTTGCCGGATTCACCGAGGGCCAGCACGCCCCGCCAGAACATGAACAGGTATACGGAAGTCGTGGAGATGGCCAGGGCGACGTTGCTGCCCGCTTCGACTGCCTTCAGGGCCGAGGAGGACTCCAGGCCGTTCATGGAGGCGGTCAGGACGCCGGTGGTGGCGTGAAGGACGGCGCCCAGGGACCAGATGATGATCGAGATGACATAGCCTCTCTTGACTCCGATCCAGTCGATGAACTTGCCGGCAAAGAGGCAGCAGACCGCATAAAAGAGTGAAAAGAAACCGGTGACCGAGCCGTATGCGGCGTCGGTCCAGTGGAACTCCGGCTTGATGAATTCCTCGTAGGTCAGGGACAGGACCTGACGATCCATGTAATTGACCGTGGTCGCAAAGAACAGCAAGCCGCAGATCACCCACCGGAAAGAGGTCATCGGGGAGGCGTAATCAGTCTTTTTCATTGTAGTCGGAGAGGGCGCGGTAGAAGGCTTTTATGTTGTCGACGGGGGTGTGCGGCGGCACGTCGCACCCGGAAGAGAGGATGTAATTGTCGTAGCCGGCCGTCTTTTCCAGCAGTTCGCTGACGGCGGCATAGACCTGTTCGGGGGAGGCTTGCTGCATCACGCCCACCGGGTCGATGTTGCCCATCACCGGCAGGTCGGACGGACAGGCCTGCAGCACCTGGAGCATGTCGGCGCGGTTGCCGACGTGGATCGCAGCGGCACCGGAACGCACCATGGCATCGGTGCAGTGGCCGGTGTTGCCGCAGTTGTGCAGGACCACCTTGAACGTATCGTCCTGGACGGCGTCGATGACCTTCTTGACATAGATTGAAGAATACTGGTAACAGTCGTCGTTGGAGACCAGTCCGGCGGCGGGCTCGGCCATGATGACGCCGCTGATCCCGGTCTCTTTCATCGCCCGGACATAGGAAGTGACGAAGGCCGTGCATTTGTCCAGCAGCTGGGTCACCGTCTCCGGCTCCATGTACATCGACATCATCAGCTCGGACAGGTCGAAAAGCCTTCCCGCGAGGGAGAACGGACCGATGCAGCCCCCGTAGACGGGCTTGTCCTTGATCCGGGACGCCACGATGGCGTTGGCCTTCAGGTATTCGCGCACGCGCCCCTTGTCCAGGGAAGGGACCTCCAGGGCGGCGACTTCATCCGCGTCGTTCACCAGGCGTCCGATCACATTCGGGATCTCGTTGTCCGAGAAACGGATCTCTGCCCCGAATGCCTCAGCCTCCACGGTGAGGTCCATGATAGCCGTCACGGCAGCGGCCGGGAAGGCGTCATTCAGTGCGCAGATGGCGTCTGAGTGGGTCTGCCCGTCCGTCACCGCTTTGAGAACGGTACTTCCGATCAGCTCGATCCCCGGGTGGGTCATGATGGGGATGGCTAGCCTTTTCTTCTTTTGTAGCATTTAGTGTTCTTGCAGATTTGACAGTGGTAAGGTTGTCGTTGCAGGGTTTCTCCGAGAGCGAAGAAACCGCTGACGGATTTCTCGGGTGCCATCAGCGACGAGTCGGACAGGATCACGCCGCAGGGTCTTTCGGGGAAAAGGGAAAACAGCAGGTGCTGCTCCCGGATGTCCCAGTTGCAATAACCGGGACTGTAGGGCATCGAGATCGTCTCGGCGCCGTTGTAATCTTTTTCCATCTGGGCAACCGTCATTTCGGCCAGGACGGTCCCGATCGAGTCGGCGATAAAATCGGCCACGATGTCGTCGTCCGCTTTCAGGGCCTCTTTCGCCCGGTTGAACTCCCAGCCGGCGGTGCCGATGAACAGCAGCGCGTGGGTCATGCCGTTGAGGTAGGAACAGATGATGCCTTCCGGAGTGAAGGTCTTGCCGGCGAAACGCACCTGCCGCGGGGAAAGTTTCTCCGCTTCGACGATCTGGTACATATAGCGAAGCGTGGCCTCGGGCACAAGGCGGTCCCGCAGCCGCAGGACCAACTCCCGCACCCTTTCGTCAGGTACGGAATCCTTGTATCCCATCGCGAACCACACTTCTTTCTCCGGCAGTTCCTCCGGGGTGATCTGGAAGGCCCGCTCGATCATCAGGAAAGCAGTCTCTTGGCGACTTCCACCGCCTCGTTGGCATTGGTGCTGAAGCCGTCCGCGCCGATGCTGGAAGCGAATTCTGCCGTCACAGGGGCGCCTCCGATCATGACCTTGACCTGGATCCCGTCGGCGCGGACGGCATCGACGACTTCTTTCATGTAGTCCATCGTGGTCGTCAGGAGGGCGGACATGGCGATGATGTCGGCATGGTGCTCCTTGGCGGCTTCGATGAAGCGCTCCTTGGAGACATCGGTGCCGAGGTTGACCACCTTGAACCCGCGTCCTTCCAGCATGGAGGCCACGAGGTTCTTGCCGATGTCGTGCAGGTCACCCTTGACCGTGCCGATGACCACCGTGCCGAGCGTCGTGGTCTGACCGGCCAGCATCAGGGGTTTCAGGATGTCCAGGGCGGATTTCATCGCCCGGGCGCTGAGCAGGAGGTTCGGGACGAAGACCCGGCCCGCTTCGAATTCTTTGCCGATAGCTTCCATGGCGGGGATCATGGACTCGTCGATGATGTCCTGGGGGGACTTGCCTTCAGCCAGGGAGGCCTGGACGGCGTTCTTGGCAAGGGGGGCCATGCCCTTGAAAATGGCTTCGTAAAGATTGTTCATATTTATGCCCGTATTTCTTTCAATGTATCCATCAGGGCGACGACGTTCTCCACGGGGACGTTCGCCTGGATGTTGTGGACGGTGTTGTACACGAACCCGCCGCCTTTCCCGAAGATGTCGCAGAGCCTGATCACTTCTTCGCGGACCTGGGCGGGCGTGCCGAAAGGCAGGGTCTTCTGCGTGTCGACACCGCCGCCCCAGAA
>JAGACE010000164.1 GCA_017614275.1 Clostridia bacterium
CACGGTCATCCAGGACGCGGAGACGAAGCAGGTCCTGACCGTTGCCTATATGAACAGGGAGAGCCTGCAGGTCTCTATGGAAAAGGAGCTCACCTGCTTCTGGTCCCGGTCCCGTCAGGAACTGTGGCTGAAGGGGGAGACCAGCGGCAACTATCAGCACATCGTGAGCATCACGGCGGACTGCGACCGGGACGCGCTGGTGGTCCTCGTCGAGAAGGACGGCCCCGCCTGCCACCTCGGCACGGAGTCCTGCTTCGAGTATCCGGTCTTCCAAAGCGACGAGCGGCAGGCGTTCTCTCTGCAGGGGCTCTATGACCTGCTTCAGGGCCGCAACGAGACCCGCCCGGAGGGCTCCTACACCACCTATCTCTTCGAGAAGGGCCTCGACAAGATCCTGAAGAAAGTCGGGGAGGAGACCACGGAAGTCATCGTCGCCG
The DNA here is from genome assembly GCA_017614275.1 of Clostridia bacterium. GTDB lineage: Bacteria > Bacillota > Clostridia > Oscillospirales > Acutalibacteraceae > RUG420. Next base: position 438 of record JAGACE010000164.1, read on the forward strand.
CCAAGGGAGACGACAAAAAGGAAACGATCTACGAGATCGCCGACCTCATGTACCACGTCATGGTCCTCATGGTGAACATGGGCATCACCGTGGCCGACGTCACGAAGGAACTGGCGTCCCGTCACATCATCGACCACAAGGTCAAACAGGAAAAGATGGTATGAGTTTCAACAATTTCCACATGCACACGACCTTCTGCGACGGGGCGGACACCCCGGAGGAGATGGTCCGGGCCGCGCTGGCGGCCGGCTGCAAAGAGATCGGGTTCTCCGGCCACTCCTGGCTGGATTTCGACCCGGACTGGACGATGTCGCCCGAGGCCGCCGCGGCCTACCGGGCCGAGGTCCTGCGCCTCAAAGAGGTCTACGCGGACCGCATCCTCATCCGGCTCGGCGTCGAGCAGGACTACTGCAGCGCGGCCGATGAACTGCCTCTGTATGAGTACGTCATCGGGGGCGTCCACTGCGTGTTCAAAGACGGCCGTTATCTCTCGGTCGACCTGTCCGCAGACGCGCTGCGCAGCGGCATCGAGCAGTGGTACGGAGGCGATGCGTACGCGTTCGTCGAGGACTACTACCGCCTGGTGGGAGACCTGTACGAGAAGACGCAGTGCGACATCGTCGCGCACTTCGATCTGGTGACGAAATTCCTCGAAAAAGATCCGTTTTTCGACCCGTGCGACCCGCGCTATGTCAGAGCCGCGGACGAGGCGCTGGAGAAGCTCATCGAGAGCCCGGCCTGGGTGGAGATCAACACCGGGGCCATGTCCCGCGGATACCGCACGGAGCCCTACCCGGGACCCCGGATCCTGGAGCAGCTGGGGAAGGCGAAAAAGCCCGTGATCCTCTCGTCGGACGCCCACTCGGCGGACGCCGTTCTCTTCGGGTTCGACGCCGCGATGCGCCTGGCGGAGCAGTACGCTCTGGACGTGCGCACGAGCCTTGCGGAACTCCCGCGCTTCATGATACAATGACACCTGCCAAACGCATGCCGGTGTGGCGGAATTGGCAGACGCAAGGGACTTAAAATCCCTCGCTGGAGACAGCGTACCGGTTCGAGCCCGGTCACCGGCACCAGAACAGAGCACCTTTCGGGGTGCTCTGTTCTTATTTTCTGAAAAAATCAAAATATAGTTGTTTTTTATCGTTCCAAAGGTTGTTTAGCGCTTTATATTGTGTTAAACTTGAATGAATATATTTTTGTCGAAAAAGGGGAATCGACTATGGGCTTTTTTGACGCGCTCGCCGGAAGCGGCACGAACCACGAGCCGAACTTCTGTGACTATAAAGAGACCTTCTCGGACCAGCCGGTCCTCATCAACTGCGATACGAACTTCATCTCGGAGCTGCCCTGCCGCAGCATCCCGTACTGCGTGAAGATCCAGATCCAGGTCTATCCGGATCCGACGAACCCGGAACTCATCTCCGACGCGGAGCTGAACCACATCAGCACGGTGCGGTCCATCCTGGGCCAGCATCTGGACGGCCGCTTCGTCGGCCAGGGCATCGTGGCCTCCGCCAACATGGCCTTCCTCATCTTTTACATCCCGGAGCGCCGGGCAAAGGCCGCGGGGAAAATGCTGGAGGAGAGTTTCAGCAACGCGTTCCGCCACACGGAGTACACCGTCCAGTTCGACCCGGAGGGGTCCCAGTACATGGAATACCTGTTCCCGAACGCGGTCCAGTTCAAGCAGATCGAGAACAGCAAGATCCTCCGCAAACTGCGCGGGTACGGAGATGACGGGACCACGCCGCGTCCCATCAAGTTCCACTTTGTCTTCCCGAACCGGAAGGCGGCGCTGGAGTTCAGCACGGTCGCGTCGGAAAAGGGCTTTGCCTACGACGACCTGACCCAGGAGGCGGCGCCGGAGGGCATGGTCCTTCCGAGAGCGCACCTGGTCCTGAACCGGACGCTCCCGTTCGACCTGGAACTGCTGGACCTCGTCGACGAATACCTGCTAAATCTCTGTGAAGAATACGACGCCACCTACCGCAGTCTGGAAACAGACGTCATCTGATACGAAAAGGAGTACATCGCCATGGCCAATCAGACAGCTCTTCCCGCAGCGGGCGACACCGTTGCCACCATCCACACCACGCTCGGCACCATCAAAGTCAAACTGTTCCCGGAGGAGACCCCGAAGACCTGCGAGAACTTCATCACGCACGCCAAGAACGGCTACTATGACGGCATCATCTTCCACCGGGTCATCAAGGACTTC
>JAGACE010000165.1 GCA_017614275.1 Clostridia bacterium
AGCGCACCGTGCCTCAGGTCTTTCCGATCACCGCCCCGGGCAGCTTCAGCTGGAACCAGGAGGCGGGCAAGGTGGTGGTGACCACTTTCTACCCTTACCAGTGGGATCTGAACTATGCCAATCCCGCGGTTTTCCGGGATATGACGGACAATATGCTCTTTCTCTGCAACCGGGGCGTCGACATCCTCCGCCTGGACGCGGTGCCATATATCTGGAAGGAGCTGGGCACCAGCTGCCGCAACCTCCCCCAGGTCCACAGCCTGGTGCGCATGATGCGCATGGCCTGTGAGATCGTCTGCCCCGGCACCCTGCTGCTGGGCGAGGTGGTCATGGAGCCCAGCAAGGTGACGCCCTACTTCGGCACGATGGGCAAGCCCGAGTGCCACATGCTCTACAATGTGACCACCATGGCCAGCACCTGGCACACCGTGGCCACCAAGGACGTGCGTCTGCTGCGCCATCAGCTGGGCCAGGTCTTCACCCTGCCCAAGCAGTACGTCTTCCTCAATTACCTGCGCTGTCACGACGACATCGGCTGGGGCCTGGACTTCGACTTCCTCGGGAAGTTCGGCATGACGGAAGTCCCCCACAAGAAATACCTCAACGACTATTTCCAGGGCTTCTGGCCCGGCAGCAACGCCAGAGGAGAGCTGTACAACGACGACCCGAAGCTCGGGGACGCCCGCCTCTGCGGCACCACCGCCTCCCTGCTGGGGCTGGAGCCGGCGCTGGAGAGCGGCGTCCAGGCGTGGGTCGACCACGTCGTCGGGGCCATCGAGACCCTGCACGCCTTCCTGCTGACCCAGAGCGGCATCCCGGTGCTCTACAGCGGCGATGAACTGGCGCAGATCAACGACTGGAGCTACCACGACGACCCGCTGAAGGCGGACGACTCCCGCTACCTGCACCGCGGGAACTTCGACTGGAACGCCGCGGCGCATCGCCACGACACGAGCACCCCGGCCGGAGCCGTCTACGAAAAACTGCAGACCCTGCGCGCCCTGCGCGCGGAGCACGCGGTCTTCTCCGCGGACGCGGATGTCTGGACCCTCGAGCCCAACAACGACCACGTCCTCGGCATCGGGCGGTTCCATCAGAAAGAAAAACTGCTGGCGCTGTTCAACTTCAGCCAGGACCCGGAGACCGTGTGGCTGCCGGAGGGCGAGGACTTCACGGACCTCCTGACCGGCGAAGAGTGCAAAGCCGACGTGCTGACCCTTCCGGGCTGCGGCTTCCGCTGGCTCTGGAAGAGATATCCCTGATGACGGAGAGAGGAACCTGACATGACATTACGAGAGATCGCGACGCTGGCAGGGGTGTCTCCCTCGGCAGTCAGCCGCTACCTCAACGGCGGCTCCCTGAGCGCCGAGAAGGCCGCGGCCATCCGCAAGGTCATCGAGGAGACCGGCTATGTCCCGAACCAGCTCGCCCACAACCTGCGCACCGGCCAGGTGAAGCAGATCGGCATCCTCGTCCCGAAGATCCACTCCCCCTCGGTCTCCCAGATCGTGGAGGGCGCCCACGAGGTCCTCTCGGAGGCGGGGTACATGACCGTCATCGGGAGCGTGGAGCACAAGCCGGACTCCGTGGCGGAATACCTCGCCTGGATGGAGTCCTACCACATGGCCGGCGCCATCGTCATGGCGTCTTCGGACGCGGAGGTGCGCAACGGCACCTACCGGAACTGCTCCATCCCACTGGTCATCACCGGCCAACACTTCAAAGACTTCAACTGCGTCTACCACGACGACTACAACGCGGCGAAGGCGCTGACCAACCTGCTCTTGAAGCGCGGGCGCAGCCGCATCGTCTGCGTCTCCGGGCCCCGCACGGACCCGGCCGTCGGCGTGCGCCGGGTGGAGGGCATCAAGTCCGCCCTGTGGGAAGCCGACCTGACCCCGGCCTTCCCCACCGTCACCGCCACGTTCGACATAGAGGGCGGGAAAGCCGCCATGGAACGGCTGCTGAAGGACCACCCGGACCTGGACGGTGTGGTCTGCGCCACGGACGCCATGGCCCAGGGGGCGCTCCTCGCGCTTCGTGAGGCCGGAAAGGCTGTCCCGGGCGATGTGTCGGTCGTAGCCTTTGGCAGCGACTGGGCGAATCTGGTGTCGCAGCCGCCGCTGACCACCGCCAAACTGTACCAGACCCAGTGCGGCCGGGACGCCGCCGCCATCCTGCTGGATATCCTGGAGAAACGGTCCGATCCGTCCATCTCACGGCAGATCATGCTGGGCTTCCGCATCGTGGAGCGGGGCTCTGCTTGAAAACGATTTCATCGTTTTCCGCGAATTTGCATGGTCAAATTAGACAAATCCACCCTGAAAACCTTAGTGCTTATGTCTCTATCTTTTTGATATAGGGTGGAGTATAGTTAGGGTGTAAAGAGAAGCGTTGAAATCGGTTTCAAATTCAACGCTTTTGTTTGATTGTGAGAGAAGTAAAGGAGATGTGTTTATGGCTCTCGACTACAAGAAGTGTGCCCAGGAGATCGCCGAGCTCATCGGCGGCGGCGAAAACGTCGTATCCGCAGCACACTGTGCCACCCGGCTGCGTCTCGTCATTGCCGACAACGGCAAGGTCCAGACGGAAAAGCTGGAAGAAGTAGAGGGCGTCCAGGGCCTCTTTGAGTCCAACGGACAGCTCCAGCTGATCATCGGCACCGGTACCGTCAACAAGGTGTACGATGAGTTCCTGGCGGTCACCGGCGCGTCCGCGGCCACCAAGGAAGACGTCAAGGCGGCGGCCGCCTCCAAGATGCCGGTCTGGAAGAAGATGCTGAAGTCGCTCGGCGACGTCTTCGTCCCGATCCTTCCCGCCATCGTTGCTTCCGGTCTTATGATGGGTCTTGTCGAGTTCCTCGGCAAAGCCATCCCCGCATTCAACGATTCCGCCTGGTTCCAGTTCCTGGACACCGTATCCAACACCGCGTTCACCTTCCTGCCCGCGCTCGTCGCCATTTCGGCGGCCCGCGTCTTCGGCGGCAACCTGTTCCTCGGCGCCGTCATCGGTATGTTGATGATCCATCCAAGCCTCGTCAACGCCTGGAACATCGCCGACGGGTACGACACCTGGCTGCTCTTCGGCAACGCGAAGATCGCCGGCTGGAGCCTGTTCTCCATCCCAGCCCACGGCTATCAGGGCCACGTCATCCCCGTCATCATCGCCGTCTGGATCATGTCTCAGATCGAGAAATGGCTGCACAAGCACGTACCTGAGACCTTTGACCTGTTCGTGGTCCCGCTGACCACGGTCCTTGTGACGGCCTTCATCACGCTGACCGTCATCGGTCCGGTCTTCGCCCTCGTCGAGACCTGGATCCTCGCATTCGCCAAATGGCTCATCACCGTCGGCTACGGCATCGGCGCATTCCTCATGGGTGCCATCTACCCGGTCACCGTCGTCTTCGGTCTCCACCATATGTACAACATCATCGAAGCCGGTATGCTTGGTGAGACAGGCCTGAACATCTGGATGCCCATCGCTTCCGCCGCCAACTTCGCGCAGTTCGGCGCCTGCCTTGCGGTCGCCATCAAGGCCAAGAAGAAAAAGACCAGCGCTGTTGCCTATCCGTCCGCGCTGTCCGCTTCTCTCGGCATCACCGAGCCCGCCATCTTCGGTATCAACTTCCGGTTCATGAAACCCTTCATCTGCGGTATGATCGGCGGTGCCTGCGGCGCGCTCTTCGCCTCCCTCTACGGCACCCTCTCCGGCAAACCGCTCGGCGCCACCGCTTACGGTGTCACCGGCATCCCGGGGTTCCTGACCATCAACCAGCCGCTGGTCTACATCATCGAGCTGCTCATCGCCTCCGGCGTCGCCTTCGCGCTGGCCTTCATCGTCTGGAAAGAAGACGCGCCCAGCAAGAAGGAGAAAGAAGCCCTCGAACAGGCCGCGAAAGAGATGCCTCAGACCGACCTGCCCGTCATCACCTGCGAAGCGGGCGACATCAACGCTCCGGTCAAGGGCAACGCCGTCCCCTACACCGAGATCCCCGATCCGACCTTCGCGTCCGGCATCCTCGGCACCGGCGTCGGCATCAACCCCGTCGGCGGCTCTGTGTTCGCGCCCTATGACGGCACGATCTCTTCCGTCGCGGACTCCAAGCACGCCATCGGCATCACCGGTGCGGGCGAGATGGAGCTCCTCATCCACGTCGGCGTCGACACCGTCGAGATGAACGGCGACGGCTTCGAGTGCCTCGTGAACACCGGCGATGAAGTCAAAGCCGGTCAGCTGCTCATGAAGTTTGACCGC
>JAGACE010000166.1 GCA_017614275.1 Clostridia bacterium
ATGGTATAATGAGGACGAGAATCCAGAGAAAAGGAGAGAGGTCCTGTGAAAACAAAAACGGTCAAACGCCTGGCGGCGGTCGTCCTGACGCTGCTCATGGCGCTGAGCACACTGGTGCCGGCCTTCGCGGTCGAGGCGAAAGCGGCGAGCGCGAGCTACCAGAACGTGACCACGGAGTACATCGCCCTGAACGCCCTGCGGCGCGAGCCCTTCGTGTCGTACCTGAACGCGGACAACTTCACCCGGACGTTCTACAACACCACGGTGTTCGACCAGCTGCCGGTGCTGAACTACAACGCGGACCTCGAGAAGACGGCGAAAGTGCGCGCGAAGGAGATCGTGAAGAAGTTCTCCCACACCCGCCCGAACGGCACCCGCTGCTTCACCGCCTACCCGAACATGCGGGCCCTGGGCGAGAACATCGCCTGCGGTCAGAGTTCCGTGACGGAGGTCATGCTGGCCTTCGCGGAAGTCGACAAACCCTACTCCGGCCAGGGCCATCGGCGCAACATGCTCAACCCGAACTTCAACGCGGTGGGCTGCGCCTGCTACAAAGTCGGCAACTACTGCTACTGGGTCCAGTGCTTCGGCAGAGTGTAAAACCGCTTGCACATCGCCCCGGCATGGCCTACAATGAAAGTGCTTTAATTATTTTCACAAGGAGGCAATCCCCATGGGCAAATTCACCATCAAACCGACCAACACAGGCTATGTCTTCAACCTGAAAGCCGGCAATGGCGAAGTCATCGCCACCTCTCAGGTCTACAAGACTCTTGACGGCGCCAAGAACGGTGTCAAGAGCGTCGCGGCGAACGCGCCCGTGGCGAATGTGGAAGACCAGACCGTCGAAGACTACGAGAAAGCCAAGAACCCGAAGTTCGAGATCTATCTCGACAAGGCCGGCGAGTATCGCTTCCGCCTGAAGGCCAAGAACGGCGAACCCATCGCCGCTTCCGAGGGCTACACCCAGAAGCCCGGCTGCAAGAACGGCATCGCTTCCGTCCGGAAGAACGCCGTGGACGCCAAGCTGGTCATCGAAGAATAACCCCGCACAACAGGACCGCCGCAGTTGACTTCTGCGGCGGTTCTTTTTACAATAATCGCAGTTAAGAATGAAGCGGAGGGTACGCTTTGAACCACCTCAACAAGACCATCGCCCTGCTGCTGGCGCTCGTCTTCGCGATGAGCTTCCTGCTCTGCAGCTGCGCGGAGAAGGAAGAGGAGCCGGTGTCGCGGGATCTGTTTGCGATGGACACCTACATGACCGTGACCGCCTACGGCAAGCACGCGGAAAAGGCCGTGGACGAAGCGGTCAGGGAGCTCAACCGGCTGGACGCCCTGCTCTCCACGGGCAAGGAGGCCAGCGAGGTCGCGGCGCTCAACAAGAACGGCGGGGGAGACCTGTCCAAAGACACGAACACCCTGCTGAAGGCCGCGCTGGAACTCTATAAATCAACGGGCCATGTGTTCGACATCACCATCTATCCGGTCATGAAGCTCTGGGGCTTCACGGACCAGAACTACAAGGTCCCGGCGAAAGAGGACCTGGCGGAGGCCCTGCAGCTGGTGGACGCCGGAGCGCTCGACTATGACGCCGACGCGAAGACCGTCGCCTTTGAGAAAGAGGGTGTGGCCGTCGATTTCGGAGGCATCGCCAAGGGCTATGCGTCCTCCCGTGTGATCGAGATCTTCCGGGAACAGGGAGTGACCTCGGGCATCGTGAACCTCGGCGGCAACGTGCAGACGCTCGGGCAGAAGCCGGACGGCACGGACTGGCGCATCGGCATCCAGGACCCGGAGGACGAGGACAAGATGCTGGGGGTCGTCACCAACCACGACAAGGCCATCATCACCTCCGGCGGATACGAACGCAACTTTGAAGAAGACGGCGTCGTCTATCACCATATCATCGACCCGGAGACCGGGTATCCCGCGGACAGCGGCCTGACCTCCGTCACCATCGTCTCGGAGGACGGCACGCTGGCGGACGGCCTGTCCACCTCGCTGTTCATCATGGGCAAGGCAAAGGCCGTCAACTACTGGCAGAAGCACTTCAAGGAATTCGACATGGTGCTCTGCTGCGACGACGGCACCCTGGTGGTCACCGAAGGCATCCGGGAGGCGTTCTCTCCGGCGGATGAGGACGCCACGGTCGAGTACATCGAGTAAGGAGCGAACGCCCTTGAAAAAGAAAGACTTCCTCATCGCGGGGGCCGTCCTGCTGCTGGCGGGCGTCCTGACTCTGGTCCTCCGCCTGTCGGGCGGCGACCCGGGCGGCGCCGTGCAGGTCAAGATCGACGGAAAGGTCGTCGGGACCTACGCGCTGGTCGAGGAACAGGCCGTGCCGTTCGACACGGACTACGGCCACAACCTGCTGGTCATCCGGGACGGCAAGGCCCACATGGAAGAGGCCGACTGCCCGGACCACTACTGCATGGAACAGGGCGAGATCGAAAAGACCGGCGAGACCCTCGTCTGTCTGCCCCACAAACTGGTCGTCGAAGTCGTCAGCGGTGAATCCTCCGACGTCGACGTCGTTGCAAAGTAAGTATAGCGAAGCAAAAAAGTCCGCACCGGTGCCGGGCGAAGGGGCCCCCTTCAGGGGGAACGGTTAGGTCGGGGAGGTGCCGGGGCGGAGCTTTTTTGCAAGCTTTCAATGGAAAGGATAAGTATGGCTGTTGCTCGTAAATCACCGACCGGGACGCCCGGACGCCGTGTGGCGCTGGACGGGATCCTGGTGGCGCTGGCGATGCTCTTCTCGTACATCGAGACGTTCATCCCGTTCAACTTCGGGGTGCCGGGCATCAAACTGGGGCTCGCGAACCTCGTGGTGCTGCTGGGCCTGACGTTCCTGCCGGCGCTCGACGTGTTCCTCGTCAGCATGGTGCGCATCCTGCTGTCGTCCCTGCTGTTTGGCAATGTGATGTCCCTGTGGTACAGCCTGGCGGGTGGCATCCTGAGCTTCCTGTGCATGTGGCTGCTGACCCGGCGGGAAGGGTATTCCCTCATCGGCATCTCGATGGCCGGCGGCGTGATGCACAACATCGGACAGGTCCTGACGGCGGCGCTCATCGTGCAGACCATCCAGCTGGCCGGGTACCTGCCGGTCCTGCTGGTCGCGGGGCTGGTGACCGGCGCCATCGTCGGCGCGCTGGCAAAACTGCTGATGCCGAGAGTCCAAAAAGCTTTAGAGTCCTACGCCTGACGCAGGGCTCTTTTTTTGAGAGAACGTATCCCCCCGGGGGGCTTATAAGCTCCCCGGGGGGTTCTTTATAATGAAGGAAGCTTTTTGAAACGAGGACGACCATGAGCAACACAGCCGCAAAGCGCATCGGAACGCAGAAGGGGAGGGACCTGACCACAGGGCCCATCCCCCGACAGATCCTGCTCTTCGCGCTCCCGCTGTTCCTTTCGAGCCTCGTCCAGCTCATGTACAACACCGTGGACGTGTTCATCGCCGGGCGATTCATCGAAGGCAGCGAAGCCATGGCGGCCGTGGGCGCCAGCAGCATGATCGTCACGCTGCTCATCATGTTCTTCAACGGCATGTCGGTCGGCGCCAACGTGGTGGCGGCCAACGCCTTCGGCAGCAAGGACGGCACGCGGCTGCGCGACGTCGTCCACACGGCGGTGGCCGTCTCCCTGATCGGCGGACTGCTGATCTCCGTGGTCGGCTTCTTCCTGTCGCCGACCATCCTGCGCTGGACGAACACGCCGGACGAGATCTTCGCGGAGGCGTCCTCTTACATCAGGATCTATTTCCTCGGCGCGGTGTCCATCGTCTGCTACAACATCGGCGTCGGGCTCCACCGCGCCATGGGCGATTCGAAGGGCCCGCTGATCTATCAGGTCATCGGCGGCGTCATCAACATCGTGCTGGACGTGGTCTTCGTCGTCTGGCTCCACATGGGCGTCAACGGCATCGCGGTGGCCACACTGTTCTCACAGACCATCCCGGCGGTCATCGTGCTCTGGTCACTGGCCCGCCGCCCGGGTCCGGAACGGCTGACGATGCGTCACCTGACCATTCACAAGGACGTCTTCTTCGACATCCTCCGGGTCGGCATCCCGGCCGCCGTCCAGGCCATCGTCATCACGTTTTCAAACGTCATCGTCCAGTCCCAGATCAACACGTTCGGCACCCAGAGCATCGCCGCGTTCACGGCGTACTTCCGGGTGGAGAACATCATGTATCTGCCCATGCTGGCCTACGGACAGACCGCCACCACCTTTGTGGGACAGAACGTGGGCGCGGGCCGTTACGACCGCGTGCGGGAAGGCGTCCGCTCCTGTCTGATCATCGGGCTGCTGACCTCGGTCGTCACCTCGGGGCTCTCCATCCTGTTCGCGCGCCCGCTGTTCCGGCTCTTCACGACCGATCCCGTTGTCGTCGAACTCGCCATGGAGTTCTTCTACCTGAACGCCGCCCTCTACTTCATCTACAACTTCCTGGAAGTCTACTCCGGTGCCATCCGCGGATCCGGCAACGCGGTGGTCCCCATGATCATCGTGGTGTTCAGCATGTGTGTGGTCCGGCTCGGGTTCCTGTTCCTGCTGGTCGGGATGTTCCACAGCCTGCTGGCCGTGGCCGTCTGTTATCCGATCACCTGGTTCTGTGCCTCTCTGTGCCTCGGCATCTACTATTATGCCGGTCCGCTGGGGAAGCGCACGCGCAACCACATCCGGGAGTACCGTGAAAAGTCCGCGTCCGTACAGTAACGATACAAAAATCATCGTCTTTGTACGATGATTTTTTATTATTGTTTATACACGGTAAACTTTTTGCGGTATAATAAAATAGTCAAAGAAGGCTTTGCTGCATATCAAACAAAGGCTAATGTATGTATGCAACGGAGTTTCGAAGATGTAAAAACGAAGAAAGATTGAGGTGAATATCCCATGGATGAAAAAATGCTGACCCTTGCGAAGAGAGTCATCGCTGCTCTCCGCGGAGATACCGACTCGTACAAAGTGCTGTTCGAAGAGGCTGCTCCGTATGTCTGGGAGATCTGCAAAAAGTATTTCCTGGATGACGACGAGGCGAAGACCGCACTCGAGACGACCTTCGGAACCGTCGCGGAGAAATTCGCTGATCAGAAAGACCCGACCGATTTCCTGGGCTGGGTCACTCGGATCGCTCACCTGACCTGCGCCGATCAGGCTGCCAAAGTCGGCGGTCTGGCTGACGCCGAAGTCAAAGACCTCGACCTGCTCTCTCTTGCCGATTACAAGAAAGAGAAGAAGGACGGCGTCCTGACCTTCGCAACGGTCAAAGACCTTACCGCAAAACTGCTCACCGCGCTCCCGCTTCGTCAGAAGGCTGAGCTCCTCCTCTGGAACGAAGGCTACTCTGTCGCGGAGATCGCGAAACAGCTGGGCATCTCTCCCGGATCTGTCGTCGGCGGCCTGAACATCGCCAAGACGAAGGTCGAGGACGAGACTGCTGCCTGGGAGAAAGAGGGCTTCGATTACACGAAGTATGCCGCTTCCCCCATGAGCTTCTTCACCCGTCTGATGCGTGAGAAGTTCGACGGCGATTACATCTACACTCTGCCTGAGGACAAGGGCTGGAGCTGGACCTCCATCTGGGACGGCATCTCCGGCAAACTGAAATGGCCGGCACTGGGCGTCGGCGCTGCTGCTGCCGCCGGTCTCGTCGGCAAATTCGGCGACCTCGACCTCGACCTGCCGGGCTTCGACTGGAAAGCGAAACTCGCGGACGCGAAGATCGATCTTCCGGACGTCGACCTGCCGAAAGTCGATGTCGACCTGCCGAAAGTGGACGTCGATCTGCCGAAGGTGGATGTGGACGCCAAACTTCCGGACGTCGATGTAGACGTCAAGAAACCCGATGTCGATCTTGGTAAAGTCGGCGCCGTGGGTGCCGCCGCTGCTGCGGGCGCCGCTGCTGTCGCCGCCAAAGCCAAGGACGTCAAACTTCCCGATGTCGACCTCAAGAAACCCGACATCGACCTGCCCGACGTGGACCTCAAAGCCAAAGCGGCCGACATCAAGGCCGACTATGATGAGGCGAAAGACAAGGCTGCTGCCGTCATCGCCGACAAAGAAGGCAAGAAGAAGGGTCTGGCCGGCTTCTGGAAATGGCTCCTGCCGCTCCTGGCCGCGCTCCTGCTCCTCGGCCTGCTGCTCGGCGGTCTGAAGGGCTGCAACAAGACCGGCAAACTCGACGGCGACGTCGATATCAAGACCCCGGCCGTCACGGTCAAGGTCCCCGATGCCGAAGTCGTGAAAGACGGCGATCTCGACGCTTATCTCGTCGACGCCGACGTCAAGACGAAGACCGTTCCGGTCACCGTCGACGGCTCCATCCTGAACATCGGCACCAACGATGTCGGCAGATTCCTCACCGGTCTGAACGTCATCAACACCAACCCGCTCGCCTATGTCATCGCTCATACCAGCGACAAGGCATCCGACCTCGCGAAGTACGCCTACACCTTCGCCTGCATTCCCGAAGTTGCGGACGGCACTCTGACCGAGCTGAAATTCACGGATGCTCTGGGCGCGGACAAATCCTTCCAGTTCAAGGCTGCTGACGGCGTGCTGAACGAAGTCACCCTGGCCGACCCGAACGGCGACGCCATCGAGACCGCGAAGTACAACTATGCTGACGGCACTCTCCAGTCCGTCACCGTCGGTTCCGAGACCCTGAACTATCTGGAAGACGTCACCCCGACCAAGACCGAGAAGGACGAGGCCAACAACCTCACCAAGGTCTATGTGGGCGACAACTGGGTCACCTGCCGCGAGGATGCGAACGGCAACGTCGACCTCATCACCTATGACTGGAACGGCAAGACCGGAGCTCGTGCGTTCGCTTACAACGACGAAGGCTCCCTGAAGACCTATTCCAGCTTCCTCGACATCATGAAGTAAATCGCCTGAGCGATTTGCCTGAAGCACAAAAACCCCTCCGACGGGCTCCCGCCGGAGGGATTTTTTGTTTCTTCGGTTTGCCGCTGTCTCCCGAAGCCAAAATCCTGTATAATGGGGACAAAGGGATCGTTACACAAAAAGTATGGGGAGATCAGTCATGAAGGAAGAGAGCAAGATCCGTTATACCGACGCCGTGAACGGCGCCCGGAACGGCGACGAGGACTCGTTCGAGTTCCTGTACAACGAGAGCGTGAAGCACTGCCGCGCCCTCTGCATGAAATATTATGACCCGGCCACGGAAGCCGGCCGACAGAAGGTCGATTCCGCGGTGGGGGAGATCTATGTCCGTCTGTACGACCGCATCAAGCGGCTGTCCGACCCGGAGGACTTTCCCATCCTGTTGCACTCCCTGACCCGGGATATCTGCCAGAAGGGGAAGGGACGCAAGAGCACGCTGGGCCTGTCCGCGGAGCCCTATCTGTCCGTGGGCGCCGAGGGCGGCGAACCGGCCGCGCTGGTGACGGCGGAGGCCTGCCGGAAAGAAGTGCACACGGAGACCACCCCTGAGAACGAGACGCTGGGCGAGCTGGTCCTGTCCACGCTGCACGGGATGACGGCGGACGAGCGCCTGGCGATCCTTCGGTGGAACGACAACGACGGCGGCGTCATGGCGGAACCGCTCCTGCTGCGGGAGGCCTTCATCAAGGCCGAGAAAGCCGTCATGGCCCTGGAGGAGAAGCGCGGCTTCCGGGCCCGGGATTTCGCGAAGTCCCGCCTCTCGTTCTTCAACCTGATGCTGGATCTCTACGACCGCTACTATCAGGCGTCTTCGCTCGACTGGGCCGAGGCGGCGGAGCCCGCCGCAGCCACGCTGCTGGACGACGCCGCGCCCGAGGCGGTGCGGAAGACCAAGGGCGCGTCCCCGGCATCGTTCCCGATCATCTGGAACGCCATCCGCCAGAATTTCTACCTGCAGAACACCATGGAGCTCCCGGGCGGCATGGCCGCGCTGGCCAGAGCCGGACAGGAGGAGCCCGACGAGGACTACCACGTCTACCTGGACGGGGAAGAAGCAGAGGAAGAGGCCGACTCCGGGGAGCCGGCCAGGGCGAAAAAGTCCTTCCTGAAGAGCGGGTGGGGCAGAGCGCACCTGGGCCTGCTGCTGGTGGCGCTCATCCTGGCGGGCGTCATCGCCACCGCGGGGCAGCACACGTCCCATGCGAAGGCTCCCGGGAACATTTCTGTGCAAAGTGACGTTTTTCTCTTCGAACAATCGTTTGAATTTAACGGTTCGTAATGAAGGGCTGTCAAGCGGAATTTTTTCCACATAAAAACCGGAAACCGTGAAACGCCCATCAGTACGTGATTTTCCGATTTTGTTTCTAACAATTCCACAGAGTTTTCAACTTTTATACGCAGGAAAATTATACGGATAGTTATATTTGACCTCTGTCAAGTACGTTTTCCGCAAAAATTCGTCCTTGACATCTACAAAAAGTGATATCTAAAGGCCTGAGCATTCCGCTCAGGCCTTTTGCTTATTGATTTCCTTTGATTTTGTCCCAGTAGGCCTTCGCGGCCTGCTCCGCTTTGTTGGGTCCGGGTTCGTAATAGGTGGTCCCTTCCAGGGCGTCCGGCAGGTACTGCTGGTACGTCCAGTGGTCCGGATAATCGTGCGGGTAGAGGTAGAACTGTCCCTTGACCTCCCGGTCCTCTCCGTCGAAGTGCTTGTTCTGCAGCTGACGGGGGATGGGACCGGAGCGTCCGGCGGTCAGGTCCGCCATGGCGGCGTCGATGGCTTTGTTGCCGGAGTTGGACTTCGGGCTCGTGGCCACCAGGATGACGGCGTCCGCCAGCGGGATCCGCGCTTCCGGCAGTCCGACCTGCAGCGCGATGTCGCAGGCGGCTTTGACGATGGGGATGATCTGGGGATAGGCGAGACCTACGTCCTCGCAGGCGCAGACCAGGAGCCGGCGGATGGCGGACGGCAGGTCGCCGGCCTCCAGCAGACGGCCGAGGTAGTGGATGGCCGCGTCCGGGTCCGAGCCGCGCAGGGACTTCTGATAGGCGGAGACGATGTCGTAGTGGTCATCTCCGGCCCGATCGTACCGCATGGCGGACTTCGCGGTGATCTGCTCGATGAGGTCGAGGCTCACGGAGACGGTCGGCGGGTCGCCCTCGCCGGGGCCGGCCGCCATGGAACAGAGCTCCACGGTGGTGATGGCTTTGCGCACATCGCCTCCGGCGGCCTGGGCGATGGCAAAGGCCACGTCCTCGGGCACGTCGTAGGTGATGCCGTTCTCCTCGCCGACGAAGCGGAACGCGCGTTCCACCGCCGGCCGGATGTCCTCCGACGTCACGCTCTTGAACTCGAAGACCGAGCAGCGCGAGATGACCGCGTTGTAGACATAGAAGTACGGGTTCTCCGTGGTGGAGGCGATCATCGTGATGTCGCCGCTCTCCAGGTATTCGAGCAGGCTCTGCTGCTGCTTTTTGTTGAAGTACTGGATCTCATCCAGGTACAGAAGGATGCCGTTGGGCGCGGCGAGCGTGCCGACGTCGGCCACCATGTCTTTGATGTCCGCGATGCCGGACGTGGTGGCGTTGAGCCGGTACAGCTTTTTGTTGGTCTCCCGGGCGATGATGTTCGCCAGGGTCGTCGTGCCGACCCCGGAGGGGCCGTAAAAGATGAGGTTCGGAACGTCCCCGGACTCCACGATGCGCCGCAGGGCCTTCCCGGGCCCCAGCAGGTGCTGCTGGCCGACGATCTCGTCGAGCGTCTGC
>JAGACE010000167.1 GCA_017614275.1 Clostridia bacterium
ACCCTGCCGGGCACGAAAGTGGGGATCGGTCACAGGCATCCCCTGTCCATCGTCCTGGATGAGGTCAAGGAGATCTTCCTGGGCATGGGCTTTGAGGTGGCCACCGGCCCCGAAGTCGAGTGGGATTACTACAACTTTGAGGCCCTGAACATCCCGAAGGACCACCCCGCGCGGGATACCCAGGACACCTTCTATATCACGGAAAACATGCTGCTCCGGACCCAGACCTCCGGCGTGCAGATCCGCGTCATGGAGAACAAGAAGCCCCCCATCCGCATGATCGCCCCGGGGCGCGTGTTCCGCAGCGACGCCGTCGACGCCACCCACTCCCCGCTGTTCCATCAGATCGAGGGCATGGCCATCGACGAAGGCATCACCATGGCAGACCTCAAGGGCACGCTGGAGACCTTCGCGAAGAAGCTCTACGGCGACCAGACGAAGATCCGTCTGCGCCCCCACCACTTCCCGTTCACCGAGCCCTCCTGTGAGATCGACGTCTCCTGCTTCAAGTGCGGCGGCTGCGGCTGCTCCATGTGCAAGGGCGAGGGCTGGATCGAGATCCTCGGCGCCGGCATGGTCCATCCGAAAGTCCTGCGCACGGGCGGGATCGATCCCGACAAATACAGCGGCTTCGCGTTCGGCGTCGGCCTGGAGCGCATCGCCATGTTCCGCTTCGGACTCGATGACATGCGTCTGCTGTACGAGAACGATGTCCGGTTCCTGGACCAGTTTTAAGGAGGGTTGCAGAATGGATCTTTCAAAGAAATGGTTATCAGATTATGTCGACCTGGACGTCGGGGACCGCGAGTTCGCGGAAGCCATCACCATCTCCGGCTCCAAAGTCGAGTCTTACCGGCAGGAAGGCGAGGAACTGAAGAACATCGTCGTCGGCCACCTCAAGTCTCTCAAAAAACATGAAAACGCCGACAAGCTCTGGGTCTGTCAGGTCGATGTGGGCGGCGATGAGCCCCTGCAGATTGTCACGGCCGCCCAGAACCTGACCGAAGGCGACTACGTGCCCGTCGCGCTCCACAACTCCGTGGTCGCAGGCGGCGAGAAGATCACCAAGGGCAAGATGCGCGGCGAGGTCTCGGAGGGCATGATGTGCTCCGTGGCGGAACTGGGCGTCACGGTCCACGATTTCCCCTACGCCATCGAAGACGGCATCTTCCTCCTGGGCGACGACTGCGAGAAGGTCCCCGGCATGGATATCCGGGAAGCCATCGGCCTGAACGACACGGTCACGGAGTTCGAGATCACCTCGAACCGTCCGGACTGCATGAGCGTCATCGGCCTGGCCCGGGAAACAGCCGCCACCTTCAACGTCCCGCTGAAGCTCCACACCCCCGAGGTCAAGCCCGGCGAGGGCGATGTGAACGACCTGCTGAAGGTCGACATCGAAGCCTCCGACAAATGCTACCGGTACGCCGGCGCGGTCGTCGAGAACGTCCGCGTGGCCCCGTCGCCCCGCTGGATGCGGGAGCGGCTGCGCGCCTGCGGCGTCCGCCCCATCAACAACATCGTCGACATCACGAACTACGTCATGCTCGAATACGGCCAGCCGATGCACGCGTTCGACCTGCGGTTCCTCGAGGGGAACCACGTCATCGTACGCAATGCGAAGCCCGGAGAGACCATCACCACCCTCGACGGCCTCGACCGTGAGCTGGACGACACCATGCTGGTCATCGCCGACGAGAAAAAGCCCGTCGCCGTGGCCGGCGTCATGGGCGGCGAGTACTCCGGCATCATGGACGACACGCAGACCATCGTCTTCGAGTCCGCCTGCTTCAACGGCCCGTCCGTCCGCCGCACCGCGAAGAAGCTCGGCATGCGGACCGAGTCCTCGGCCCGGTTCGAGAAGGAACTCAACCCCGACGACTGCGACCTCTGCCTGAAACGGGCGCTGGAACTGGTCCAGCTGTTCGACGCCGGCGACGTCGTGAACGGCATCATCGACGTCTATCCGTCCCCGAAGCAGGTCGTCACCCTGCCCTTCGACCCGGAGTGGGTCAACCGCTTCATCGGAATCGACTGCCCGGCGGAGGAGCAGAAGGCCATCCTCGAGCGGATCGGCTTCACCGTGGAAGACGGCGTCATCAAAGCCCCGTCCTTCCGCATCGACATCGCGTCCCAGGCGGACATCTCCGAGGAGATCGCCCGCTTCTACGGATACAACAACATCCCGAACACGCAGCTGCGCGGCGCGGCGGAAGCCACGCTGACCGAGCGTCAGAAGTTCCAGCGGCTCGTGGAGAACACGCTGCTCGCCAGCGGCCTCTCCGAGACCCAGACCTTCTCGTTCATCTCCCCGAAAGCCTATGACCGGCTCTGCCTGCCGGAGGATTCGGAGCTGAGAAAGAACCTCGTCATCAGCAACCCGCTCGGCGAGGACACCAGCGTCATGCGCCGGACGGCCCTGCCCTCCATGATGGAGGTCCTGGCCCGCAACTACAACAACCGCAACCCGTCCGCGTTCCTGTACGAGGTCGCCACCATCTATGTCCCCCACGACACGCTGGAGGAGCTCCCCGATGAGGACCAGCAGATCGTCATCGGCATGTACGGCGCGGAGGCGGACTACTTCAAGGTCAAGGGCGTCGTCGAGCACCTGCTCGACACGGTCGGCATCCGGGACTACGACATCGTGCCGGTCACGGATCACCCGTCCTTCCACCCCGGCCGCACCGGCAAGGTGCTCATCGACGGTGAGACGCTCTGCACGATGGGAGAAGTCCATCCCAACGTCCGCGGCAACTACGACATGAAGGCCCGCGCGTACGCGGCCCTCATCGACATGGAACTGCTGTTCGCCAAAGCGGATCTCGTCCGGCTCTACAAGCAGCTTCCGAAGTACCCCGTCACCACGCGTGACCTCGCCTTCGTCGTCAGCACGACCACTCCGGTCCTCGTCCTGGAGAAAGCCATCAGGAAGGCGTCCGGCAGGATCCTCGAGTCCATCGAGCTCTTCGACGTCTATGTCGGCGAGCAGATCGGCAAAGGAAAGAAGAGCGTCGCCTTCAATCTCATCTTCCGGGCCGACGACCGCACCCTCACCGACGAGGAGTGCAACAGCGCCGTCAGCAAGGCGATCGAAGCCGCCGAGCGGCTGGGCGCCGAGCTCCGTTCCTGACGGCGGAGCGGCGCAAAAACCGTTTGTGTTCTAAGGACACATGGTATATAATGAACAGTAACAAAGAAGTGGAGGTGGCATTATGACCGACAAAACGATCCAGTTTTCCATCCGGGACGATTCCGACGCTGAGATGAGAAAGATCCTCGGCGAGGTGTATACCGCTCTGAAAGAGAAAGGGTACAATCCCATCAGCCAGATCGTCGGTTATCTTCTGTCGGAAGATCCGACCTACATCACCACCCACAACAACGCGCGCAGCCTCATCCGGAAAGTCGATCGGGACGAGCTCATGCAGGCCCTGGTCAAGAATTTCCTCGACAAATAAATCGCGCACGAAACGAAACGGAGTGAACCTCGTTGGCTGATAAGAAGAACGCGTTCCTCACCTACAAGGGCAAGCCCCTCGTACGGCAGGGCAACACGCTTTACTACGGCAACATGTTCGAGCCCTTCGTCGTCATGCTGACCATCACGCAGGCGGCGAAAAAGGGAGACCTGGACATCGCCGAAAAGGTCCGTGTCCAGCTCATGAACACCGACCCCGCCTGTCCCCCGACGGAGATCATCGTCAAGACAGCGGAGCGCCCCGGCCTCTACCCGGCCATGGCCATCGCGTCCACCTGGCTGGAAAAAGCCCTGAAGGACGCCGAATAACACCAAAAAAGAGCCCAGAGAACTGTCTCTGGGCTCTTTTGTTATGCGGTTTTATAATTCTTCGAAGGTGGTCTCCAGCACATCGACGTCGACCTTGCCGGACGAGAGCTCGGTGAGCTTCGCGCGGAAGCCTTCCACAGACGCTTCCGGGAGCAGGCACGTCACCGTGACGTTGTCGGTGAAGTCGGTGCCGGTCTCCTTCCCGCCGTGCTCGGCCAGAAGGGACGGGATGCGG
The DNA here is from genome assembly GCA_017614275.1 of Clostridia bacterium. Taxonomy (GTDB): domain Bacteria; phylum Bacillota; class Clostridia; order Oscillospirales; family Acutalibacteraceae; genus RUG420. The sequence continues at coordinate 4,026 of JAGACE010000167.1, forward strand.
CCGTACAGCGTGTAGTCGCAGGTCAGCCGGCAGACAGTGCAGGGCGTCATCGTGATGACTTCGCCCGCCTCCAGCGCGAGGGTCGCGCTGTGGGAGTAGGCCCGGACCAGGCCGCCCGCGCCGAGCAGGATGCCGCCGAAATAGCGGGTGATGACGACACAGACATCGGTGACGCCGCTCTTCTCCAGCACGTCGAGGATCGGCATGCCGGCCGTGCCCTGGGGCTCCCCGTCGTCGGAGTAGCGTTTGACACCGCCCTCCCGCAGGATGTAGGCGGAACAGTTGTGGCGGGCGTCCCAGTGTTTCGATTTGATGCGGGCGATGAACGCCTGGGCCTCTTCGGCCGTTTGGACCGGGCAGGCATAGCAGAGGAACCGGGACCGTTTGATCTCGTATTCCCCGCAGCCCTCGCTGCGGACCGTCTTGTAGGCCTCCATGCGCCTGCCTCCTTTCAGTCCGGAAAAAGAAAAGGCGGTACCGGAAGTACCGCCTTTTTGGAAAGCCGTTTCGGCTTATTTGCCCTGTGTCTTCGCGTAACGTCTGTTGAATCTGTCGACGCGTCCACCGGTGTCAACAAGCTTCTGCTTACCGGTGAAGAACGGATGACAGTTGGAGCAGATGTCGACGCGGATGTCCTGCTTGGTGGAGCTGGTCTCATAGGTAGCACCACAGGCACATCTTACGGTCGTCGGGCCGTATGCGGGATGAATTCCTTCCTTCATTCTCGTTTCACCTCTTTGTTCAGGATGCGGAACACTAAGGTCCCTCGTGCGTTACCGGGATATTCTATCACACTGATAAGTCAATTGCAATAAGGAAATTTCCCGGCAGAAAAGACCTTATTTCCGATTGCTGAAGAGGTTGTCGATGGCGTCGAAATAGTCGTCCTCTTCGAAGGGGTCGGAGTCGAATCCGCCGGCCTTCGGCTCTTCGGGTTCGTCATACACATAGCGGTCTTTGGCCGGTGTATCGAACACGCTGCCCGGGTCGGACTGGATGTTTCTGGCCGGCGTGTCGAGCTTCAGGTCGTCGAAGCTGGGGCCGTTGAAATCGAGGTCCAGTTTCAGGGCAGGAGAAAGACTGCGGGTCGGATCCTCGCCAAAGCCGGTGGCGATGACGGTGATGATCATCTCGTCCTGAAGCGTGTCGTCGAAAGAGACGCCCCAGATGATGTTCGCTTCCGGATGCGCGGCGTCGGAGATGAGGGTCGAAGCTTCTTCGACTTCGTCCAGGCCGATGTCCGGAGATGAGGTGATGCTGATGATGACGCCGTGCGCGCCTTCGATCGTGGTCTCGAGAAGCGGGCTGGAGACCGCGGCGGCGGCAGCGTTTCTGGCCTTGTCCTTGCCGCCGGCACGGCCGACGCCCATGTGGGCATGACCGGCGTCTCTCATGACGGCGCTGACATCGGCGAAGTCCAGGTTGATGAAACCGGGGACTTTGATGAGCTCGGAGATGCTCTTGACGCCCTGACGCAGGACATCGTCCGCCGCGTCGAAGGCATTGGCAAGGGTGATGGGCTCATCGGAATAATATTTCAGGCGGTCGTTGGGGATGACCACAAGGCTGTCCACGTGCTGAGCCAGTTCCTTGATGCCTTCCTCGGCCTGTTCCATTCTGTGTTTTCCTTCAAAAGCGAAGGGCTTGGTGACGATACCGACCGTCAGGATGCCCATCTCTTTTGCCGCGGCGGCGATGATCGGCGCTGCACCGGTGCCGGTGCCGCCGCCCATGCCGGCGGTGATGAAGACCATGTCGGTGCCCTTCAGAGCATCGGTGATGGTCTCTTTGCTCTCTTCGGCGGCGCGCTTGCCGACCTCAGGACGCGCACCGGCGCCCTGTCCCCGGGTCACCTTTTCCCCGATCTGGATCTTATGGGTGGCCTGAGAATAGATGAGCACGTGTTTATCGGTATTGACCGAGACAAATTCAACGCCCTTGACGTCGGAGGCGATCATTCTGTTGACGGCGTTCCCGCCGCCACCGCCGACACCGATGACTTTGATCTGTACGACACTGTCAAAATCTGCTGCCATTTCAAAAGGCATGTTATTTCCTCCCTTTTGTGTAGACACACGTCACACGATTGCATACGAGCGCAATTCCAGTTATTCTCCAATATACTATCACGAGATTTTTAAAAATTCAATAACGATTTCTCTGTGGAAGAAAGACCGGCTCAGCCGCCGATATCGGCCGGGTCGTTCGTCGTCGTGGTCTCCGTGGTCGAGGCGTCGCCCGTCCCGGCGGCCGTAGTGGTCCCGGTGCCCGAGGTGGTCCCGGTGGTCTCCCCCGGAGCGGTCGTCGGCGCGTTCGGGTCGGCTTCGGACGTCTCGCTCATCGGGAGCGTCAGGGTGGTCATCGTGGTGGTCCGGGTCGTGGCGCCGCCCTCGGAGAAGTAGGCCTTGCCCTCGATGGACAGATCGATGATGCCCTTCTGTTCCGTGCTGATCTTGTTCTGCTCTTCCAGCACCTTCGCGCAGAGCGCCGCTTTCCGTTCCAGGCCGGCGGCGGACCCCAGGAGGATGTCGATGCGTTTCTGGTACCGGAGCTTGATGTCGCTGACTTTGGAGAGGTCAACCAGGGTGATCTCTTTTATGCCGTTCAGTTCCATGGCCCTCATGATGTCGTTGTAGGTCCGGAACACTTCGGCATTGCTCGCCACGAGCGTGCGGCCGACTTTGCCCTCTTTCACCTTGACGCCCAGGATGACCGTCAGGTCGTCGGCGGCCTTGTCCAGATCCTCCCCGCCGGCGATGGCATTCGCGGCCGTCGTGGAGAGCGAGGGATCTGCGGCTGTCGTGGTCGTGGTCGTGGTGGTCGTGGTCTCCGCCTCTGTGGTCTTCTTGTCCCCTGTCTTTTCAGACTTCACGGTCGTGGTCGGCTTGGCCTTTTTCTTGCGGGCCTTCGCCAGTTTCGCCTGCCGCTCAGCCAGATCGTTCAGGGAGTCGATGCTGCCGACCTTCGCGAGGACCTTGTTCTCGTCGTTGAGGACGTAGTACTGGTCGTTGTATCGGACGGCCGCCTCGATCTCGCTGTCGGTGACGGCGATCTTCACTTTGCCGGGCAGGCTCCGCTTGACGGTGATGGTCCCGGTGAAGGGCAGCTGTTCGCTGACGCGGGCACAGACCTCGTCCCGCTTCAGGAGCAGGAGACTCTCCCCGTTCTCGATGCCGGAGGCCTGGCGGATCTGTTCCGCCTTGTACTGGGTCCTGGACGCGTCGACTTCGACCGTTGACACTTTGAAGAACACCGTCACGGAGAGGATGGCGACGACCAGGACCGTCAGGGCGACCAGGCCGATCACCAGCAGCGCGTGGCGGCGGTGTTTTTTCTGTTCCAGAGCGTCCCGCTGTTCGCGGCGGAGCTCTTCTTTCGATTTCTGGGGCGCGTTGCCCCTCTGCGGTTTAGCCATCCTGTCTCTCCCCTGCGGCATGGGCCTTGGCAAGGTCCATCAGGTTCCCGGCGATCCGTTCCGTAGCGTCCAGGATCGCCATGCTGCGGGCGTTCTCTTCGATCCGGTGCAGACGCTCCGGGTCGTTCACCAGGGACTCCGTCTTTTCATAGAGGGCGTCTCCGGTCAGGTCTTTCTCTTCGAGGATGAGGGCCGCGTCCCGGTCGACCAGTTCCATCGCGTTGTAGTACTGATGGTTCTCGGCCACGTTCGGGGACGGGATGAGGATGGACGCCTTCCCGAGCGCCCGGATCTCATAGAGCGACGACGCGCCGGAGCGGCAGATGACGATGTCGGCCGCCGGCATGCAGACTTCCATGTCGTGGATGTATTCCCGCAGCTCGATGTTGTCGTATTCCGAAGCGTCGACCCCGAGTTCCTTCAGTTCGTCCGGGACATAGCTTCCGTACTGCCCGTAGGCATGGATGAAATACAGTTTCGTATTGTCTTTTTCTTTGGCGATGAGCTCGCACATCGCATGGTTGACGGCGTCGGCTCCGAGGCTGCCGCCCATGGAGAGGACCAGCAGTTTGTCCTCGGGGATCCCGAGTTTCTCCCGGCAGGCCGTCCGGTCCGCCGCCACCATCTCGCCCCGGACGGGCAGTCCGGTGATGACGGGCGGGTTCTTGCACTCGATGCGCGCCTGAGCGTCTTCCGAGGTCAGCATGACGACATCCACCATCTTGGCCAGCGCCTTGTTGGTGATGCCGGGATAGGCGTTCTGCTCGTGGATGGCCGTCGGCACACCCAGTTTGGCCGCCGCCCGGATGACCGGGCCGCTGACGTAACCGCCGAAGCCGATGGCGGCGTCCGGCTGATATTCTTTGATGAGTTTGCGCGCCTGGACGCTGGACGTGAACATCTTGACCAGCGCGGCGCTGTCCCGCTTGACGTTTTTCCAGGAGAGGCCGCGGTAGAAGCCCCGCACATCGATCGCAGTGAAGTCGAAGCCCGCCTGCGGAACGAGCCGGGTCTCCATATGGGTCGGGGTCCCGACAAAGAGGATCTGGACCTCGTCTCCGTACTGTTCACGGATCTTGCCCGCGACGGCAAGCGCCGGATTGATGTGGCCGCCGGTCCCGCCGGTGGCAAACAAGAGTTTCATACTGGTTCCTCCCCTGGTCAGACTTTTTTGAGTTTCGCGGTCCGGGAGACCGAGAGCACGACGCCCATTTCAAAGATGAGCATCAGGAGCGATGTGCCGCCGTAACTGAAGAACGGCAGGGAGATGCCGGTGTTCGGGAGCACGTCGGTGACGACGCCGATGTTCAGAGCGGCCTGCAGACCGACCTGGAACACGATGCCCATAGCCAGCCACGAGCCGAAGCGGTCCTTCGCGCGGATCCCGATGAGGAAGCCCCGCCAGACCAGCAGTCCGAACAGGATGACGATGAACAGCGCGCCCACGAATCCGAGTTCCTCGCAGACGATGGAAAAGATGAAGTCGTTCTGCGGCTCCGACACATAGAGCTGTTTCATTTTCGAGTTGCCGAGCCCGACGCCGAAGAAGCCGCCGGAGCCGATGGCGTAGATGGCCTGGTTCGTCTGCCAGCGGACCCCCAGCGGGTCATAGCTCTTGTCGACCCAGGCGAGGATCCGGGGCTGGGCGTGTTCCGGCAGGACCGTCGGGTCCCGCAGAACGACGACGACCGCGATCGCAACAGCGGCGGCAGCCAGCACGAACCACTTGTAATTGAAGCCTGCCAGGAACAGCATCATGATGCCGATGGCAAAGATCAGGAGCGTTCCGGAGACATGGTTTTCTTTGTAGACGAGAGCACAGGTGACCAGCAGGATGAACAGATAGGTCATCAGGTATTTCATCTTGTCGGGATGCCGCGCCGCACTCAGTTCCTTGAAGTGACGGTCCATGTCCCAGGCCAGATAGAGGATGATGGCGAACTTCGCGACCTCAGAGGGCTGGAAGGTCAGCGGCCCGAGGCTGATCCAGCGGTGGAACTCCTCGAACCCCGCCGGGGACGGCAGCAGCAGGACGGCCACCAGAAGTACGAACGTGACGAGCAGCAGCGGTACCGCCGCTTTTTTCAGGACATGGTAATTCAGCCGGGAGACGACCGCCAGGACCCCGAGGCCGACGAGCGCGAACACCAGCTGACGTTTGAAGTAGTAGAGACTGTCGTTGAAGTAGTAGTAGGAATACGAGGAACTCGCCGAGAACATCATGATGAGTCCCAGCGTGATCAGCGCGATGACGATGATGAAGAAAGGCACGTCGAAACCGCCTTTGAGCCAAAGGCCGTTACCTACTTCTTTCTTTTGGGATTTGGCCATAGCTGACTTCTCCTCAGGTTACAGGTTGGACGGGATGCCGTAATAGACCAGGACGCAGGCGAGCAGGCCGCAGACCAGGTTCACGGCGGCGAACACATAGTTGATCTTCTCTTCCGACCAGCCGCTCTTCTCGAAATGGTGGTGGATCGGCGCCATCTTGAACAGGCGCTTGCCGGTGGCGTTCGGGTCGGTCTTGCGGGCGATCCGCTTCGTGATCTTGAAATAGAGGATCTGGATGACGTCCGACGCGCCCTCCACCACATAGATGAAGCCGGCCAGGAGCAGGATCAGCGGACAGTTGATTGCGTAGGCCAGGGCCACGATCATGCCCCCGAGGAACATGGAGCCCGTGTCCCCCATGAAGCACTTGGCGGGGTGCCAGTTCCAGAGGAGATAACCCGCGCAGGCGCCGGCCAGAGCCGCTGCCAGGAGCGTGGCGCCGAAGACATGGCGGAACGCCGCCATGACGGCGAAGGAGACGGCGGCCGTCGTGGTGACGGAGGCGCAGAGGCCGTCGATGCCGTCCGTAAAGTTCACCGCGTTGACGGTGGCGTACATGACGATGAACGTCAGGATGCAGAACACGAACGTATTGCCGTAATCCCAGGTCCCGGCGAAGGGGACGTACATATACACGTTCCCCGACAGGATGAGGGTGGCGATGTATGCCGCGCAGAGCAGCAGCTGCAGGAAGGTCTTCTGGATGACGGTCAGGCCTTCGTTCTGCGCCTTGCGGACTTTGATGTAGTCGTCGGCGAAGCCGATGAGCCCGAAGCCCAGAGCCATCAGGAGACCGCCGTAGACCTTGACCTTTTCGGAGGCGGCCACCAGCGAGTTGCCGCCGACGAAGTCATGGCCCAGCGCTTTTCCGGCCAGGACGACCAGCAGGAACGCGGCGACCGTCCCGAGGATGAACATGAATCCGCCCATCGTCGGGGTCCCCTGTTTCTCTTTGTGCCAGTTCGGTCCGATGTCCAGGATCGTCTGGCCGAATTTCAGTTTGTGGAGCCAGGGGACCAGCTTGATCCCCAGCAGCGCGCTGATGGCGAAGCCCAGTGCCACGGCGCTGATGACAGCTGCAAGTTTCATGTTCTCAAAACCTCACTTCTCAAGGGTCATTCCCGAATGTTGTCGTAGATCTTCTGGATGATCTCTTCCATCTGCATGCCGCGGCTGCCTTTGACAGCCACGACGTCTCCGGGTTTCAGCATCCCGGTCAGCTGTCGGATGAGGTCTTCTTTCTCCTGGAAATCGAACACCCTGCGCAGCCCGTGTTCCCGCGCGGACTCCGCCGCGAAGCGGGACATGGGTCCGTAGGTGATGAGCAGGTCGATGCCCGCCTCGGCCATGTACTGTCCGGCCAGCGCGTGCGCCTGCTCGGCGTAATCGCCCAGTTCCAGCATATCGCCGATGACGGCGATCTTCCGGCGGCCCGGCGCCCCTTTCAGGGTCAGGGTCTCCGCCATGGCTCTCATGGAGTCGGGGCTGGCGTTGTAGCAGTCTTCGATGACCGTGATGCCGCCCTTTTCCACGACGTTCTCCCGCATGCCGGCCGGCCGGTAGTTCTGGAGCGCGGCCGCGGCGTCTTCGAGCGGGATGTCCAGCTGAAGGCCGACGGCGAGCGCGGCGAGGGCGTCATACACATTGTGTTCCCCGGTCGTCGGGAGTTCCACGGTGCAGGAGCCTGCCGGGGTCACGGCGGTGAACGTCGTGGTGTCGTCCCCGTAGCGGATGCCCTCCGCCCGGACGTCGGCGTCCGGCGCGTGGATGCCGAACCAGACGATGCGGTAGTCCGGCAGCTCGACCGAGGACAGCAGATCGTTGTCTTTGTTGAGCAGGATCGGAGAGCCCGGCTCCATGCCGTCGAGCAGTTCCAGCTTGGCGGCCAGGATGCCCTCCCGGCTGCCGAGGTTCTCGATGTGGGAGACCCCGACGTTCGTGATGACCCCGATGTCCGGCAGCGCCGTCTTCGAGAGCGTGGAGATCTCCCCTTTGTGGTTCATCCCCAGCTCCAGGACAAGGGCCGTGTGTTCCGGCTCCAGCTGCAGCAGGACTTTGGGCAGTCCGATCTCGTTGTTCCAGTTTTTATAGGTCTTGTGGGCGTGGAACTTCGCGTTCAGCACGCACCAGATCATCTCTTTGGTGGTGGTCTTCCCCACGCTGCCGGTCAGGGCGACGACGGGGATGTCATATTCCAGCCGGTAGGACCTGGCCAGGTCCAGGAACGCGCGGGTGGTGTCCGCGACCCGGACGGTCGGGACGTTGCACGACACTTCTTTGTGGCAGAGCACGGCCGTGGCGCCCGCTTCGATGGCGGGTTCGATGAAGGTGTGACCGTCCAGGCGTTCTCCCTTGATGGCGATGAACAGACTGCCGGGACGGGCTTCCCGGTTGTCGATGACGACCGAGGTCACTTCCGCGTGTCCGTCCGCGATACCGCCGGTGGCCCGGGCGATCTCTTCGGTGGTGAATGTTCTCATAAGAGTCTCTCCATTATTCAATCGGCATTGCCGGTATCTTCGATCTCGATCTCCGTAGAGGTGGTCATGTAGGAAACGGTGACGGTGGAGCCCAGGGCCACTTTGGTGCCCCTGGTGATGCTCTGCCCGTAGGACGCTCCGGCGCTCTCCGTGGCGTTGCCCACCACTTCGAGGTTCAGGCCGGCGTTCCTCGCCGTGTATTTCGCCTGGCTCACCGTCAGTCCGGTCAGGTTCGGCATCTCGACCGTCCCGTCAGGCTTGGTCCTGTCCGTGTAGAGGATGACGATGCCGTCCTGCGGGATCAGTTTGCCGGATTCCGGCGCCTGCGCCTTGACCTTCTTGCCGTTGCCGACGATCTTCACGTTCAGCCCGGAGGAACTCAGGGCCTCCTGCGCGGTCTCCACCGTCATGCCGGTGACGCTCGGGGTCCGGGTGTCCATGCCGGCGGTCTCACCCTCTTCATACTCCGGTTCCACATTGAGATAGCGGAGCGTGTTGGCGATGACTTCCGCCGCCACGGGGGCCGCGGTCTTGCCGCCGGTGAAACTGCCGTTCTTCGGGTCGTCGATGATGATGATGACGGAGATCTCCGGGTCGTCCGCCGGCGCGAAGCCGCAGAACGAACCGATGTAGTCCTCCTCTTTGGTGGTCAGTTTTTCGGAGGTGCCGGTCTTCCCCGCCACCTTGTATCCGGCGATCGTCGCGTTCTTCGCGGTACCGTTCTTGACGACTTCGACCATCATCTGCGTGACGGTGTCGGCCGTGAGTTTCGAGATGACCTGCCGCTTGACCGTGGGCTGGGTGACCGAGACGACGTTGCCGTCGCTGTCCAGTTCCCTTGCCACGATGTACGGCTGCATCAGTTTGCCGTCGTTGGCGATGGCATTGAGCGCCGTGATGATCTGGATCGGGGTGACCTGGAAGGACTGTCCGAACGAACTGGAGGCCAGTTCGACGGCGCCCATCCGATCCACGGTATAGTAGGTGACTCCGGGCTTGGGCTCCGCTTCCGCAGCCAGGTCCACGCCGGTCGTCTCACCGAAGCCGAAGGCCTCGAAGTAACTGCTGAACTTCTCCGGACCGAGCCGCTGGGCGACCTGGATGAAGATCGGGTTGCAGGAGTTCATGAGGGAGGTCGTGAAGTCCTCCGACCCGTGGCCTCTCCGGTTGGAGCAGTGGTAGGTGATGTCGGCGACCCGGTAGCTGCCGCCGCAGACGAACATCTCGTCGGGGCTGACGACCCCTTCCTCGATGCCGGCCGCCGCGGTCACGCATTTGAAGACCGAGCCGGGTTCATAGGTGTCGGTGATGGTGCGGTTCCGCCACTGGGCGAACAACGCGCTGGTGGTCTCTTTGGCCCGCTCCTCGTCGTTCTCGATCTGGTCGAGGGACTCTTTGACGGAGGCGGTCGAGATCTTGTACGGGTCGTTGAGGTCGTAGTCCGGCTGGCTGCTCATGGCCAGGATGGCGCCGGTCTTGACGTCCATGACGATGCCGTACCCGTAGGTGGCGTTCTGGCTCGTGACCGCGTTCGACAGGGCCGAGTCCAGATAGTACTGGATGGCGTCGTCGATGGTCAGCTGGAGGCTGACGCCCTCCTGCGCGGCGTAGTAGGTGGCGAAATCGGAGGAGATCTGCCGCTGTTTCGCGTTCTGTGCCGTGATGTTCCGGCCGGTGAGACCGGTCAGTTTCGTGTTGTAGGCGGATTCCAGCCCCGCCATGCCCTTGTCGTCGGAACCGGTGAAGCCGATGACCGTGGAGGCGAAATTGTCATAGGGGTAGAACCGGGTGACGTCGTCTTCGATGCCGATGAATCGGTTGTAGCCCTTGTTCTCCGTGCGGAGTTTTTCGATCTTCTTCTTCGTGTTGAAGTCGACTTTGGACTTCAGCACGATGTA
>JAGACE010000168.1 GCA_017614275.1 Clostridia bacterium
GGAACGACAGCGGCGGCGTGTCCGCGGGCGGCTTGGGCCAGTGCAGCAGCAGGCGGTCCCCCGCCAGGGTCACATAGGCGCCGCCGGGCACCTGCATCTGTTTGAACTTCTCCCCGGCTCTGATCCAGGACAACAGCGTCTCCACATGGAACTGTTCCGCCTGGATGCCGGCGAAGCCGGTGACCGTGTCGGACAGCGCGCGGATGAGCACCGCGTCGGGCGCCGTCCGCAGGACGGAGAGATCCAGGATGTCCGCTCCCAGGGAAGCCCTGCGGACCAGATCGGTCTTCTGTTCCTCCAGGAACGCCGCGTCCCGCCGCAGAGTGTCAGCTGTGCGGGCCATGTTGGCGACCGCGCCGGAATTCAGTTCCCGCAAGGTCTGCAGGACGTCATAGCGGATGCGGTTGCGGGCATAGCTGCGGTCCTTGTTCGTGCTGTCTTTCATAAAGGGCAGTCCCATGGCCTCGCAGTAGGCCTCGATGTCCTCCCGCGTGCAGTCGATGAGGGGCCGGATGATGTCGTCCCGCACCGGAGGAATGCCGCACAGGCCGGACAGGCCGGTGCCCCGGGCCAGGTGGAACAGCATGGTCTCGGCGTTGTCGGAGGCCGTGTGGGCAGTGGCCACGCGGACTCTGCCGCAGCCGGTCTCTTCGGCGATGCGCTCCGCGGTCTCCGCGAAGAACTCATACCGCACGTTCCGCCCGACGGTCTCCTCGGACAGGCCGCTCTCCGCGGCCAGCGCGGGGATGTCCTTTCGCAGGAAGGCACAAGGGATGCCCCGTTCCTCACAGAACTGCCGGCAGAAGGCCTCGTCGCGGTCCGCCTCTTCCCCGCGGATGCCGTGGTTCACATGACAGGCATACAGCGGGAAGGCCGGTACATCGCCCCTGCCCTCCGACAGCTCGTGGAGGACGGAAAGAAGCGTCACAGAGTCTGCCCCGCCGGAAAAACCGCAGAGGACCGCGGTGTCGGCCGGGATCATCCCGTAACGCTCCAGGGTCTGTAAAACAACGGACAGAAGGGTATTGTCCTGCATAAACATTCCCTCCTGTCCGAATCGATCGTTGTGATTACCATTCTGCGTCCGCGCTCCGCTTGTCGATGCTGGTGAACAGCGTGAACTCGGAGTTCCAGGCCAGTTCGACCGTGCCGACCGGGCCGTGGCGGTTCTTGGAGACGAGGACTTCGACCGTGTTGATGTCGTTGCGCTCGATGTTTTCATCCTCGGCGCCGTCCTGCTGATAGTAGTCGTCGCGGAACAGCATGAGGACGATGTCGGCGTCCTGCTCGATGGAGCCGGACTCTCTCAGGTCTGACAGCTGCGGCCGGTGGCTCTTGCCGCGGGACTCGGTGTTACGGGACAGCTGACAGAGCACGATGACGGGGACCTCGAGGTCCTTGGCCATCAGTTTCAGCTGACGGGTGATCTGAGAGACCTCCTGCACGCGGGATTCCGCCCGGGTGCCGGACTGCATCAGCTGCAGATAGTCGACAAAGACCACGTCCACATCCTTCATGCGGCGGACGCGGGCCTTCATCTCGTTGGTCGTGATATTGGACGTGTCGTCGAAGTAGAGCGGGATCTCGTGCAGCGCTCCCGCGACGGTCGAGAAGTTCGTCCAGTCGGAGGATGACAGTCGGCCGTTGCGCATCTTTTCGCCGTGGATGCGCGCCTCCATGGAGATGACGCGTTCCGCCAGCTGTTCCTTCGTCATTTCCAGCGAAAAGAACGCGACCTTCTTGCCCTTCTTGGCCACGTTGGCGGCCATGTTCAGCGCGAAGCTGGTCTTACCCATGGCGGGACGGGCGCCGACGATGATCAGATCCGCCTTGTTCAGGCCGGAGATCTTGGCGTCCAGGTCTCCCCAGCCGGAGGGGATGCCCAGATACTGCTCCCGGTCCGGTCCGGACAGGTTGGTCAGATGGGGCACGACCTTGTCGATCAGGATGTCTCCGAACTTCGACGCGTTTCCGGTGTTCTTTCCCTGCCGGATGTCATAGACCTTCTGCTCCGCGGAGTCCAGGATCATGTCCGCGTTCTCTTCGTCGGTGCGGGCCTCGTCCAGGATCTCGTTCGCGGTCTCTATGAGCGCGCGCTTGAGGAATTTGTCCTGCACCACCTTGGTGTAGGACTCGACGTTCTGGGTGGACGGCAGCAGGTCTGCCAGTTCCTTGATATACTGCCGCACGGCCGCCGGATCGCCGAACTGGGACGACCCCTGCAGCTCCGTGATGACCGCCACCGGTTCCACGATGTCGCCGCGGGCATCGATGGACAGGCAGGCGTTATAGATGGCTTTGTGCTCCGGGCGATAAAAGAATTCCGTGCGGAACCCGCTGGCCTGGACGCGGTCCAGACACTCCGGATCGATGAGCAGGCAGGCGAGCACCGCGCGCTCGGCCTCCAGGCTGAAGGGCACGCTCATCCCCTGAGGAACAAAACTCTCTGCCATGGTCACTCCTCCGTTACCTGGACCTTCACCGTGGCATCCACTCCCTGGAACAGTCTGACGGTCGCAGGGAACGTCCCGAAGGACTTGATGTCGGCTACGTTGATCTTTCTCTTGTCGACCGGGATCCCGTACTCGGCGCGGATCTTCTCCGCGATGTCCTTCGACGTGACGGATCCGAAGAGCCGTCCGCCGGTCCCCGCTTTCGCGGTGAAGGTCAGGATCTGGTCGTTCAGCCGGGCGGCGTTGGCTTCCGCCTCCGCCTTCTCGGTGTCATATTTGAACTGCCTGCTGGCAGCCGCGTTTTTCATTTCTGTGACGTTCTGGGCGTCGGCCGGCGCCGCCAGGTCCTTCGGCAAAAGGAAGTTGCGGGCGTAGCCGTCGGAGGCGTTGACCATCTCGCCTTTCTTCCCGAGGCCCTTGACGTCTGCTTTCAGGATGACTTTCATATTCCACACCTTCTGTTGACAGTTATTGCATTTCCAGATACGCGTCGATCGCCTTTTTGAGGGCCTCGATGGTCTCCGGCACGTGGCTCTCCGTCCGCTGGGCCGCCGCCATCGTGAAGTGGCCGCCGCCGCCGAGCTGTTCCATGATCCACTGGACGTTCATATCGCCCAGGGACCGGGCCGAGACGAAGACGGAACCGTCTTCCTCAATGAGGACGTACGAGGATTTGACCCCGCTGACGCTCAGCAGTTCATCGGCCACCTGAGAGGCGATGATCCGCATGTTCGGGAAGAGTTCCGTAGAGACCGCGAAGGCACAGTCTTTATACTGAGACACTGTGCTCAGGATCGAGGCTTTCGCCTTGTAGTTGTCGATGCTGTTGGCGAAGAGCTGCTTGACCGCGACGGTGTCCGCTCCCGCGCCCTTCAGCCAGGCCGCCGCCTCGAAGGTCCGGACACCGGTCCCGAGGACGAAGTTGCGGGTGTCGAGCATGATGCCGGACAGCAGCGCGTTCGCGGCGGCGGGCTGGATGTTCGTCTGCACCGGGATATACTGCAGCAGCTCCGTGACGAGTTCACAGGCCGAGGAGGCGTTGGCCTCCATGTAGTAGAGATCCGCGCCCTCGATCATGTCGGTGGTCCGGCGGTGGTGATCGATGATGGCCACCGCGTCGAACTTCCCGGTCAGTTCCGGATACTCCAGCGAGGCGGAGCGGTGGGTGTCGCAGACGATCAGCAGACAGCGCTTGCCGCGCATGAGGGCTTCGGCGCCCTTGTCGTTGATGAAGATGTCGTTGCCGGTCTTGTCGATGTAGTGTTCGATGAGCGACGGCGCCAGACTCTTCTGGCGATTGATCAGCACGAAGCTCGGACGGCCGACGACGCGGGCGAATTCCGTGACGCCGATGCAGGAGCCGACGGAGTCCAGGTCGGTGAACTTGTGGCCGGTGACGAAGACCATGTCCGCCTTGCGGATCTGCTCCGACAGGTTGGCCGCCATGATGCGCGACTTGACGCGGCTGGAGGTGGTGGTCCGCCCCACGAGGCCGCCAAAGAAGTCCAGAGTGCCGTCGGTGTTGACGGTGGCCTGGTCGCCGCCCCGGGACTGGGACATCTCCAGGGCCGACAGCGCGTAGCTGTCGCTCTCCGGCAGGGAACGTCCCCGGCCGGCGCCGATGGAGACGGTCATCTCGACGAAACTCTCGCCGAACTTGTATTCCCGGATCTTTTTGAGGATGTCGAACTTGTCCTCCATGATCTCGGTGAGGCCCCGTTCTTCCATGATGACATAGTAGCGGTCGGAGCTCAGTTTTTTCATGATGCAGGGATATTCGGAGGCCCAGGTCTCGAAGATGTTCTCGATGCCGCTGGAGATGGCCTCGCACTCACTGCTCTTGTAGTGCCGGAAGACGTCTTCCTGGTTGTCGAGCCGCATGTAGATGACACAGGGCTTGGACTGGCGGTATTCGCCGGCGTCCCGTTTCAGTTCCGTATTGTCCAGGAAGAAAAACAGGGCGGCGCCGGTCTTCTCGTCCACCTCGCCGGCATAGACCGTGTACATCCGGCCGTCATAGGTCAGGTCCATGCCGTTCGACATCTTGCAGACGTCGAGATAGGGCACGTCCCCGATGAACTCGGAGATCTTCCCCGAACTGATGAGGTTGTTCCCCATCATGCTGACCCGGAACAGGTCGTTGTACCAGACGATGGTCCCGTTCTTCCCGACCACGGCCACCGGCATGGGATAGCTCTCCGCGCCGCCGTGGGACGCGAAGTACTTGTCCGCCGCCTTGACGACAGAATCGTAATACCGCTTCTTGGAGAACCAGAACACGAAATAGGCGATGATCAGGACCAGAAAGACGATCAGCTGGACGATGCCCGCGATGGTGTTGTACGAGTAGAGCACAACGGTGGACGCCGCCGCGGCCAGCAGGATCAGGATGGCCAGAACACTTGTGAC
>JAGACE010000019.1 GCA_017614275.1 Clostridia bacterium
ATCTGCGTTTTTCCAGTTCCTGTAGAAACATCTTGAGCCCGACCTGCTTGTTTTGCTCGATATCACTTGTTTCCAGAGCGGATTTGATTTGTTTGTTGAACGTCCAGAGGACCAGATCGTTGATGTCGGAAAAATGATAATAGAACGTCTTGCGGGAAAGTCCGATGTTGTCGGTGATCTCTCCGATCGTGATCTCATCGAGCGGTTTTTTCGTGAGCAGTCCGGTAAAGGACTGCAGCAGAGCATTTTTGGTGATCTGATTGGATGCGCTGTACTTCATGATCATTCCTCCCGACTCAATTATACGGCAGGAAATGTGAGAAAATATGACCCAAAATTGCACATTTGGGTAATTTTCGCCTATTTGAGAAGATTTGGAACTTTATCCCGGTGTTTTTATTTCCTATGATGGAATCGAAGTGAATTATGAAAAGGAGGAAATCACATGGATAAGATTTTGGATTTTATTCACTCATTCGCCGCCCGTTCCGTCGGCGCTGACCCGCTCTACTGGGGAGACATCGAAATGATGACCGGGTGGGACCAGTGGGACTCGACGTTCAAAGACCTGCTGCTCCACATGGATTGGTATTCCGTGTTTCTGGTCGCCGGGAGCGCTCTGCTCTGGACCGGAGTCTACGTCCTGGTCATCTGGCTTGCGCATCATGACCATGCACCGGCCATGCCTTGGTTCTGCCTCTGCATGAACTTCTCCTGGGAGTTCCAGTTCTGTTTCCTGGTCCCGTACCCGGAACCGCTGACTCGCATGGGCATCATTCCATGGGTGTTCCTGGATGCCATCATGTTCTACCTGGACATGAAGTACGCGAAGATGTGGTACGCGAATCGCTTCAAGGGCTATGACTGGACCTATTATCCGATGCGTCTCGGGGCCTTTGCGCTCATGTTCATGGTCGTGCTCGCGGTCAATCCGCAGTGGCCTGCCATGCCCATCGGCGCCGGGTTCACCGCGTTTGCGATGAACGCCATCATGTCCATTCTGTTCTGCATCCATCTGTTCAGCAGAGAGACGGTCGAAGGCACCAGCATCTGGATTGGGATCTTCAAGTTCCTCGGAACGTTCTTCCCGGCCCTCCTCGGTGTCCACTGGCACATGGGCCGTCCCATGCTCATGATCTCGGCCTGCGCCGTCATCTGCATGGTCTTCGACCTGATCTACATCTATCTCTGCTATCGCCGCTTCACCAGCTATGGCCTGAATCCCTTTACCCGCAAGCCTCTTGCCGGGAAAGAAGAACTGGGCGAGAAGACGCTGGCAGCAATCGAAGATTACAAGCAGAGAAGCAGCTCCTACAAACTCAAAAAGCGCAGCGAGTGCGAACTCGAAGTCAATCTCGACTGATCCTTTTCAAGGATATGCCCTGTGCCGCAGGTGTGGCACAGGGCTTCTCTTTTATCCGGAACGTGTTATAATGAGGAAAACCATTTTTCGGGAGGTGGGGACATGCATCCTGTTTTGTTCCAGATCGGACCGTTCACCGGCTACAGTTACGGCTTTATGATCGCGGTCGGAGCCATTCTGGCGATCTTCGTTTCGGAGCTCCGAGCCAGACGCAGAGGTCTGGACGGGGATTTGGTGTTCCGCGCGGCGCTGATCGGTCTGTTCGCGGGACTGCTCGGCGCGAAACTGACGTTCCTGCTCTCCAACATGGAATTGCTGTTCCGCGACCCGAAAGCGGCTCTCGGCACGGACGGTTTCACCGTCCTCGGAGGAGTGCTTCTGGGCATCCTCGCAGGATTGTTTGTGCTGGCGCGGAAGGGTGTATCGCTCAAGCTGTACGCGGACCTCATCCTCCCGCAGATCGCTCTGGCACAGGGCTTCGGGCGCATCGGCTGCCACCTGGCGGGCTGCTGCTACGGCAAGGAGACACACAGTGCGATCGGCGTCATGTTCCCTCCGGAAGCCATCGCTCCGAACGGCGTGACGCTCTGGCCGACCCAGCTGATGTCTGCCGCCGGCAACTTCCTGATCTTCCTGATCCTGCTCGTGCTGAGCAATTTCGCGACCGACTACCTGTCGACGAGACCGAACACAGGGGAGAGCGGCAAACTCAGGTTCCTGCAGCCGGGGTCCATCTCCGGCCTCTACCTGATCCTCTACAGCCTTGGCCGGTTCGCCATCGAGTTCTTCCGGGACGACCCGCGGAAGATGGCGCTGGGGCTCACCAGCAACCAGTACGTGTGCTTCGTTCTCCTGTTCGTGGGGACCTTCCTGGTGGCCTTTGCTTACAACCGTGCCCGGCTGACGCAGAGGCGGGATAACTAAAAAGTATGCCTTACATTTAGACAATCTGACAAATAGATTTATATGCGTACAAATGGTAAAATAGGGGAGTATTTCTTTGTAAAAGAATCATGAAATGAAAAAGGAGAATGTTATGAGTACGATCGCTTTCAGAAACCAGGGGAAAACGACCGGAGACATCCAGAACAACTATCCCACCGTCTTTGAACACGGGTTCGTCGGCTGGGGCGAGCAGGACGGCGTCTACAAGCTGTTTCCGTACCTCGGCGCGTTCCACGGTTCCCTGACCAAAGAGATGAACAGCCGCGGCTACGAGACCTATCAGCCCTCCACCTCCGGGTGGCAGAGCGCCTGGGACCGCTGCTGCGAACTGTGGGCCATCCTCAATGGCGGCACCGTTGACTACGGGAAAGTCCATTCCGAGAAGTATGGCCATGCCCGTTACGGCAGAACGTATGAAAAAGGGCTCATCCCGGACTGGGGCCAGCCCGGCGACCACGCGAAGATCAACTTCGTCGGCCACTCCTTCGGCGGCCCGACCGCGCTGGTGTTCGAGTCCCTGCTGGCGGAAGGTTCCAAAGAAGAGCGCGACGGCACGCCTGCCGATGAGCTCTCCGACCTGTTCAAGGGCGGCAAGGGCGACTGGCTCCACACCGTCACCACCTTCTCCGGCGTCAACAACGGCTCCAACTTCGCGTCCTTCCTGCACACCATCGGTGTCATCGTCATCGACGACCTCGTTCTGTGTGCTGTCACCATGCTCGGCAACTCCAAGTTCAACGACTACTATGACGCGAACATGGACCAGTGGGGCGTCATGGACGACCCGAAGACCCGCAAGACCGGCCTTCGGAGCCCATTCGCGGCCTGGAAAGAGATCCGCCGCTACGACAAGAACCCGAACCTCGACTCCATCGGCCATGAGATGCAGGTCGAGTGCATGTACCTGATGAACAGCCTCCTGTCCATGGACAAGGACGCCTATCACTTCGCCAGACGCGCTCTGGGCTCCGAGCCGAAGGGCGACGGCGAACGGCATCGCATGCGGAAAGACGCGACGATGATCGCCAAGATCGCCGGCTTCCTGACCTGCAACTGGAGAGGCCTTCATCTGGAGACCATCCCTCAGTTCGATTATGACCACAAGAGAGACATGTACAACGACGGTTTCGTCACGGTCATCGGCCAGTCCGCTCCGGTGGACAAAC
>JAGACE010000169.1 GCA_017614275.1 Clostridia bacterium
AGCCGGAGGGCTCGAGCAGCTGTCCGATCGGGCCGATGTCCAGAGCGACCAGGACGTCGGTGCCTTCCGCCGCCGCTTTCGCGTTGCGGACGGCCGCCGCCACGATCTCTTCGGTCGTGTGGCCGCAGCCCTCCAGTTTATAGGGATTGGCGCCGAACGTGTTCGTATAGATCAGGTCCGCGCCGGCATCGATATAGGCTTTGTGGAAAGAGGTGATGAGGTCCGGATGCGTCAGGTTCAGGGTCTCCGGATTGTGCTCATAGGTGGCCCCGCTCTTCTGGATGAGAGTGCCCATCGCCCCGTCCAGGAGCACGAACTCCCGGGTCTTCAGCAGAGTCTCAAATGTCACAGTGGTCACCTCGTTTCCGATAGTTGCAGGTGTCCCGCAGAGTACAGGACGCGCAGCCCCGTCTCTGTTTCGGGACTTCTGTCTCCGACAGGCCCAGGACCGCGGTCACGGACTTGGTGGGGATCAGAAGAGAGTGGTCGCTGGTCGTCAGGCCGATCTTCTTCTGCGCGTCGAGTTCCGTCAGGAACCATTTCTGGAGGTCGATGGGATAGTCCCCGTAGCCGGGGCTGAACCGGACGGTCAGGAACCGGTCCGGGCACTGTTCTGCCAGCAGTTCCTCGAAACGGGCGCACACCTGTTCGATGGCGACGCCGGCCAGCGCGTCCAGCACGACGGCCCGGGACAGGTCGGTGACCTGGGCGATGCGCAGCATCCGGTCGATGCCCGTGCCCAGGGTGGCGGCCAGCAGGACGGCCTGTGTACATCCCTCCAGATGGGCCCGGATGTCCTCTCCCCGCATCAGTTCCGGCCAGGGGAGCTCTTTGACCTTGTAAAGGTATTTCGGTTCGGCGGTCGCCAGGACCTCCCGTTCGCACTCCTCTAGAAGGCGTTCCATCTCCGGGTTCATGGCGACCCGCGCGTCGCCCAGGTAGCGAACGGCTTCGGCGCGGTCGAGAGAATGTAAAGTGATCAGAGCCATTCGCCCCCTTTCTTTGAAAACGACTCCGCACTTGGATGAAGTGCGGAGTCCTTGGTGGATCGTACGGTTTACGGACGGCGGCGCAGTTTCAGGAACAGGAACGCGATGGCGGACAGGCCCACGGCACCGACCCCGGCAAGGGTGGCGATGCGCGCGACGTCGTTGTCGCCGCTCTGCGCGGTGCGGTCCGGCTTCGGATCCTCGAACCCGATGATGGTGCCGTCTTTGTCGGTGATGGCCTCACCGGCGAAGGTGACGGTGGTGACTTCCTCCGCCATCTTCGGATCGGGCTGTTCCTCGATGGTGTCCGGGTCCACTTCCACTTCGGGGATCAGCGGGCCCTGGGCCTTCTTGGTCTTCTGTGCCTTCGTGCTCTTGATCGTCAGCGTACGGTGCTGGACCGTGGTCCGCTTTTTCGGATCGGAGGTCGTGGCGGGAGAAGAGGTCGTCTTTTTGGTGGTCTTCTTTGTAGTCTTGTCCGCCTGTTTGGTGGTCTTGGCGGTCGTCTTTTTCGTGGTGGACTTGTCGTCCGAGTCGTCCTTTTCGGTGGTCTTGTCCTCGTCGTCCGCCTTCGTCGTCGTCTCCTCGGCCTTCTTGGTGGTCGTGGTGGTCGTGGCGGGCGGCGGCGTCGGTTTTTCCGAATAGACGATGTTGGCGCCTTCGGCGAACGCGCCTTTTTCTATGGTGATGTTGTCGCTGCTGTTGTCCACATAGACGTTCGTGACGTTGGCGTAGCCGGAGAGCGCGCCCTCTTTGATGGTGGTGACCGAGGAGGGCACATAGATGGTCTTGACCTTCAGGCGGTCGATGATGCCGTCGTCCAGCGTACTGCTGGTGACGACCTTCGTGCCCGCCGGGATCCGGCGCACCGTGGAGCTCTCATCGTCGTCCCCGTCTGCCGCGAAGGCCGGGACAGCGCAGACGAACATCATCAGTACCGCAAGCAGTACCGATAACAGTTTCTTCATGTTGTCACGCTCCTTCCACGATGGTCACGCCCTGTCTGACAGGCTGACAGACATAGGTATCCGGATACCCCGCGCGGAGAAGGGCCTCCGCACAGGCATTTGCTTTCTCTTCGGTTTCGAACACACCGTAGATGGTGGGTCCGCTGCCGCTCATGCAGTGGACGAGGGAACCCGCGTCCCGCATGACGGCTTTGATGTCGACCCGTCCGGCCACGTAGACGAACTGCTCGAAGACGTTGCCGACCAGAGAATAGACGGCGTCGGTGTCCCCTGCCGCGGCGGCCCGCAGCATAGCAGTGGTGTCCAGGTGACGGACATAGTCGGTATGATCGAAGGCGTCATAGGCCTCCTTGGTGGAGACGTCCTGCGCCGGTTTCACCAGCACGTACCAGTCCTGCCGGATGTCCGGCAGCGGCGCCAGCACCTGGCCGATGTCCATGGCCGCCATGGTGCCGCCCTGGATGCAGAAAGGCACGTCGGCGCCGACTTTGACGGCGATGCGGCAGAGCTCCCGCTCGGAGAGTCCGGCTTTGGTGAGTTCGTTGAGGCCCACGAAGACGGCGGCGGCATCCGCGCTCCCGCCGGCCAGTCCGGCCGCGAAGGGGATGTTCTTCCGGATGTCGATGTGGATGCCGGGATTCTTGATACCGGTCTCTTTGAAAAAGCGGTCCGCGGCCTTCCAGCCGATATTGGTCTTGTCGGAAGGCAGTTTCTCGTTGGAACAGGACAGGGTGATGGTCCCGGGCCTGCCGGTCTCGGTCAGCGTGATGCGGTCATAGATCCCGACGGACTGCATGATCATGAAGAGGGTATGGTAGCCGTCTTCGGTGCGTCCCAGGATATCCAACATCAGATTGACTTTTGCCGCTGCCTGCAAGATCATCCGTGTGTCCTCCGCCTATTGCCCCATTATTTCTTAATAGTTATATTATTTTAGCATATAATTAGGGAAAAAGACAAGAAAATCGCCCGATCGCCAGTTTTTTGTTTTTTTGGCCTTTATAATATGATAAAATGACTGCGACCAAACAACCATACTCACCATCCGGAGGTAACACCCATGCGTGCTGTCATCACCGTCGTCGGCAAGGACACCGTCGGCATCTTCGCGAAAGTCTCCACGTTCTGCGCCGAGCGGAACGTCAACATCCTCGGCGTCTCCCAGACCATCCTGGAAGACATGTTCTGCATGATGATGCAGGTCTCCATGGACGACTGCGACATCCCCTTCGGGGAGTTCGCGGACGCCATCAAATCCTACGGTCTGGAGAACGACCTCGTCATCCACGCGATGCACGAGGACATCTTCAATTCCATGCACCGCATCTAAGGAGACAGCCATGATCGACCTCAACACTGCGGACATCCTCGAGACCATCCACATGATCGACGAGGAACACCTCGACATCAGAACCATCACCATGGGCATCTCCCTGCTCGACTGCGCGGACTCCGACATCGACCGGGCCTGCGAGCGCATTTACGAGAAGATCGTCCGCAAGGCGGAACACCTCGTGAAGACCGGCGAAGACATCGAGCGGGAGTACGGCATCCCCATCATCAACAAGCGGATCTCCGTCACGCCCATCGCCATGCTCCTCGCCGCCAGCGGCGGGGATCCGGTGAAGTACGCGAAAGCGCTGGAGCGCGCCGCCAAAGAAGTCGGCGCCAACTACCTCGGCGGCTACTCCGCCCTGGTCCAGAAAGGCTTCGCGGCGGGCGATGAAGCCCTCATCCGGTCCATCCCGGAGGCCCTGACGGTGACCGATCACGTCTGTTCCAGCGTGAACATCGGTTCCACCAAAGCCGGCATCAACATGGACGCGGTCGCCCTCATGGGGCAGATCATCCGCGAGTGCGCGGAGAAGACCGCGGACCGCGAATGTGTCGCCGCCTCCAAGCTGGTGGTCTTCTGCAACGCCGTGGAAGACAATCCCTTCATGGCCGGCGCGTTCCACGGCGCGGGCGAAGCGGACTGCGTCATCAACGTCGGCGTCTCCGGCCCCGGCGTCGTCCGCACGGCGCTCGCCAAGATGCCCGATGCCAACATCACCGACATCGCCAAAGCCGTCAAGCGGACGGCGTTCAAGATCACCCGGGTCGGCCAGCTGGTGGCCACCGAGGCCTCCCGGCGCCTCGACGTGCCCTTCGGCATCGTCGACCTGTCTCTGGCCCCCACCCCCGCCGTCGGCGACTCCGTGGCCCATGTCCTCGAAGAAATGGGTCTGGAGCAGTGCGGCGCCGCAGGCACCACGGCCTGCCTCGCCCTGCTCAACGACGCGGTCAAAAAGGGCGGCGTCATGGCGTCCAGCCATGTCGGCGGCCTGTCCGGGGCCTTCATCCCGGTCTCGGAAGACGCCGGGATGATCGACGCAGCCAAGAGCGGCTGTCTGACCATCGAAAAACTGGAGGCCATGACGGCGGTCTGCTCCGTCGGCCTCGACATGATCGCCGTGCCCGGCGACACCCCGGCGGACGTCCTCTCCGGCATCATCGCCGACGAGGCCGCCATCGGCATGGTCAACTCCAAGACCACCGCGGTGCGCATCATCCCCGCCATCGGCAAGCAGCCCGGCGAGGAACTCGAGTACGGCGGGCTGTTCGGCAGCGCGCCCATCATGCCGGTGAACACGGCGTCCCCCGCGAAGTTCATCGCCCGGGGCGGACGCATCCCCGCGCCGCTGCAGAGCCTGAAGAACTGATGATCGCCCTGACGAACCGCCTGGCCATGGTGGCCGGCCTCACACGGGACGGCCGTCCGTTCGCGGACATCGGCACCGACCACGCCTATCTGCCGGCCAGTCTGGTGGAGGAAGGACGCGTGCCGCATGCAGCCGCCTCTGACGTCCGGCCGGGCCCCCTGCAGAACGCCGCGGCCACGCTGGAGAAATACGGGCTTTCCGACAAAGTCGAGCTCCTGCTCTGCAGCGGGTTCGAACATCCGGCCCTGGAGGCCTACACGGACTTCGTGATGGCCGGCATGGGCGGGAACCTCATGGTCGATCTGCTGACCGCGGCCCCCTTCCTGCAGCGCGAAGGCACGCACCTGGTCCTGCAGCCCCAGTCCCACGCGGAAGATGTACGGGACTGGCTGTACCGCAACGGGTTCTCCGTCCTGCGGGAGACCGCCACTGTGGACAACGGCCGGGTGTACATCGCCCTGGAAACGGCCTTCACCGGAGAGACGAGAGAGGCCACCCTGTCCGAGTGCTATCTCGGCCGGCTGCCGGAGAGCACCGCTCCGGAGCGCTTCGACTTTTTCCGCGACGTGCTCCGCCGCCTGACCGCCCGCCACGACGCCCTCCTCTCCTATCCGGAGGAACAGGAGGAGTGCCGGCTGCTGGAGCCCGTGATCGCGGACGTAAAGGCGCTGCTGGATACGGAATCTAATTACGGAGGAAACCGTCTATGAGTACCACCGTCAGAGATATTTATGAATGCATCGACCGCTTCGCCCCGTTTTCCACCCAGGAGTCCTGGGACAACTCGGGCTTTCTGGTGGGCGATGCGTCGAAAGAAGTCCGCAGGGTCGCCGTCTGTCTGGACGTGACCCACGACACCCTGGCGCAGGCGGAAGCCTTCGGCGCGGACCTCATCGTCAGCCACCACCCGGTGATCTTCCACCCGATGAAGGGCCTGCGGGAGCAGACCCCGGGCACCGAGTCCATCGTCTACGAGGCCATCCGGAAGGACATCGCCATCCTGTCGGCCCACACCTGCTGGGACCTGGCGGAGGGCGGCGTCAACGACGTGCTGGCTACGCTCTGCGGGCTGGAGGACATCGAGGCCGTCCTGCCGGATGAGAACGGCAACTGCATGGTCCGCAAAGGGACCCTGAAGACCGCCGTGCCCGCGGAGGAATACGCGGACGTGGTGGCCGAGACCCTGAACACGTTGGTGCGCCTGGCGCTCCCCGAGAAAATGATCCGCACGGTCGCCGTCTGCGGCGGCGCCGGCGCGTCCTTCCTGCCGGATCTCAAGGCGGAAGGCGTGGACGCCTACATCACCGGAGACGCGAAACACAACGACTTCCTGGACGCGATCGACTGCGACATCGCGCTGCTGGCCGCCGGCCACTATGAGACCGAGACCGTCTCCATGCCGGTGCTCCGGGAGATCCTGACGCAGGAGTTCCCGGACCTCGAATTCCGGTATCTGGAATCCGCCCCGATCGTCTACATCGGATAATACGAAACAAGGAGGACCCCGCTCATGGCTCTCGACGGACTGTTCCTGCACTGCATCGCGCAGGAACTGGACTCTGCCGTCCTCGGCGCCAAAGTGGATAAGGTGTACCAGCCCTCTTCCGAGGAACTGGTGCTGACGCTGCGTTCCC
>JAGACE010000170.1 GCA_017614275.1 Clostridia bacterium
GATGAAGACCAGGAATTTGCTGAACAGGTAGTTCAAAACGATGACCACGATGGAGACGACGATCTTGGACAACAGGCCCTTGACGCCGAACAGGGGATAGGTCAGTCCGTGGGTGGAGAAGAACGGCACGCCGATCCATTCGATGCAGCCGGTGGCCAGCCGCGCGCCGATGAACGAGAAGAACTCCCGGATGGCGGTGGCGGGCGCCCAGCTCTTCGACTCGAAGACGAAGAGCTTGTTCGTGAGGAAGGCGAACAGGACGGCGCAGATCCACGAGAGGACGTTGCCGACGCTGACGGACAGGCCGATCGCCTTGACGAACAGGCTGTAGGTGCCCCAGCTGACCGCGGTGGTCATGGCGCCGAACAGCAGATAATTGATGATTTCCTTATGCTTGAAATAAAGCTGTTTCAGGTTCTCCATAAAAGGGTCTTGGTCTCCTTATGCTTTGTTGACGTAACGGTCGACGGCTTTGGATACGGCCGCGCCGAGGATGGTGCAGACAACGGCCTCCACCAGGAAGTTGACGCCGACGGCCAGGACGACGAACAGGAAGATGTTCGTGGCGCCGGGAAGGCTCGCGGCCCAGGCCTGGATGACGTCGGTGTGCCAGAAACAGGCGATGAGCGTGGTCATGAACAGGAGCGTGTTCAGGAGCGGTCCGCAGAAACTGGTGACCGTGTAGGCCGCGGCGGAACGCTTCTTGAAGGCCTTGAAGATCAGGCCGACCAGAAGGCCCATCAGTAACCGCGGGATGACCGTGAACAAAAACGTGCGGGGCAGGCTGATCTGCATGAGCGCGGTGCCCATGGGATCCATGCCGAAGCACTGGTAAAAACTCGTCAGGCCGAAGACGGTGCCGAGGATGGCGCCGGCGGAGGGGCCGAGCACGATGGCGCCGACGATGCAGGGGACCGTCAGGAACGTGATGGTCATGGTCCCGAGCCGCAGATAGCCGACGGGGGTGAATGCCATGAGGAGCAGGATGGCGATGAGGATCGCCAGCTCGCTGACGTAGAGGATGCGGGGGTCGATGCGTTCTTTTCCCATAGTGATGGATCTCCTTTCCTGTGGCTCCGCCTTGTCGCGGATGTCACGTACAGGGGAATGGCCGGCAGAACGATGCCTGACAGAGGGGCGTTAGCGGTTCTTCTGGTAAATCAGCTTCAGGCCTTCGAGAATGAGGTCCTGATCCATGACCATTTCATGGCGGCAGCCTGCCGCGATGTGACCGAGGCCCCCGGTGGCGATGATCGTCTGAACCGGGTCTGTCATCTCGGCTGCGAACCGGTCGCACATGCCGTCGAGCATGTCCACGGTCCCGTACAGGAGGCCGGAGGTCATGCTGTCGATGGTGTTCGTCCCGATCGCGTGATCCGGGCGATGCATGGCGATGTTGGTCAGCAGGGAGGCCCCTCCGACGAGCGCGTTGAGCGAGATGGAGACGCCGGGGGCGATGGAACACCCGAGGAAGGCGCCGTCCTTGTCGAGCGCGACGACTTTGGTGGCCGTGCCGAGGTCCACAACGATGGCGGGCAACGGGTACTTGTTCTTGGCGGCGACAGCGCCGGCGACCAGGTCCGACCCGACTTCCGCCGGATTGTCGGTCAGGATGTTGAGGCCGGTCTTCACGCCGGGGCCCACCATGAGCGCGGTCTGGCCGGTCACTTTTTTGACCGCCTGTTTCAGCGCTGTGGAGATCTCCGGGACGACCGATGAGATGATGGCTCCGGAGAACCGGGACGCGTCGATGTCGTTGAGTCGGAAAATGCTGGCAAGGTCCACCGCGATGCGGTCGCGGGTGGCAGAATGGTCGGTGGCGAGCCGGGACGTGAACAGCAGTTCGTCGCCCTGGTACGCGCCCATGCAGATGTTGGTGTTGCCGGCATCGATGACAAGTAACATGTTGTCGCCTCCTTTCGGACGGAAGGATTATACTTCATATATCTTTAAAAAGCAAATTCATACATAATCGGGGGACGATGCGTTGACAGGGTGTTCCTTTTACAGGTACAATAATACTGTTACAGACCTGCAGAGACTCCTGCAGCAGCAAATCCCTATAGGAGGTTGTTCTTATGTCCGTTTTGAAAGAAGAATTCACATTCCCGTCCGTCGTCGGCGACGCCGACATCCACGCCGTTTCCTGGAAACCCGACGGCCCCGTGAAAGCCGTCCTGCAGCTCGTCCACGGCATGGCCGAATACATCGACCGCTATGACGGCATGGCCCGTTGGTTTGCCGAGCGCGGCATCGCGGTCTACGGCAACGATCACCTGGGCCACGGCCTTTCGGTCAACGACAAGTATCCGCTCGGTTATTTCGGCACGAAAAACGAAAAAGGCTTCGTATTCCGCGACGACGTGAAAAAACTCACGGACATCGCCAAAGAGCAGAACCCCGGCCTGCCGGTCATCCTGTTCGGCCACTCCATGGGCTCGTTCATCGCCCGGACCTATCTCGCCGAATACGGCGACGGGCTGAAGGCGGCCGTCATCTGCGGCACCGCGGGCCCGAACCCCGCCATCGGCGCCGCCAAAGCGGCCACCGCCCTGTTCACGAAGACCTCTCCGAAAAAGGGCGGCAAGATCATGAACAGCCTGGCGTTCGGCACCTATAACAAAAAGACGGACAAGCGCACCGCGTTCGACTGGCTCTCCATCGATGAGAAGAACATCGACAAGTA
>JAGACE010000171.1 GCA_017614275.1 Clostridia bacterium
AGTCGGGCGAAACCAGCGGGTTCTTGAAGATGCTCTGGTAAGAGACACCGGACATGGCCAGCATCATCCCGCAGAGGATGGAGGCCGTGATGCGCGGCAGCCGGAGGCCCATGACGACGTTTCGGGTCATCTCCGAATAGGCGCCGCCTCGGTGGGACAACTCTCCAAAGAGCACGTCGATGCTTTCCTTCGCGGAGATCGGGTACTTTCCGGCACAGAGAGCCACGACCACGAGGCCGGCCAGAACAGCCAGCAAAAGCAGGTCAAAGCCCACTGCATAAAAGCTTCTCTTAGAATTCGTAGCCAATTTTTTCCCCCGTGAACGTTCTTCCGAAGAAGAAGGAATAATAGTCATCGATCTCGGTCTGCAGCATCTCTTCCGTGCAGACCTGCGGATACATCTGATGCATCATATAGTACATCGCCAGGATGAAACCGGGCCCGGGCATATCCCAGGAGTCGAGTTTCGACGGGATCTTGTAGACGTGCTTGTTCTTGACAGAAGTCATCGCCTGCCAGGCGGAGTCTTTGTAGAAGACATCCATGGAATAGTTCAGCGCCGCGGAACTGGTGACGAAGATGAAATCCGGGTCCAGCTCGAAGATCTTCTCCACGCCGCAGTCTGCCCAGTAACGCTCCTGCTCCCCCTGGATGCCGTCCACCACGGTCTTTGCGCCGACGCGCTTCAGGAGCATCGTCTGGAGCATGTCCTCACTGGCCACGCGGGACAGCAGGGAGCCCATGCAGAGGGCGGTCACCTTGTCCTCTTCGGGGATGGTGGCTGCCAGCGCGTCGATGTCCTTCAGTTCGTTCTTCAGGTAATCCGTGACCTCTTTGGCGCGTTCCTCACAACCCAGCACTTTGCCGAGCAGTTCATACGCCTCAAAGACCTCCTCGGGCACCTCTGCCGTTATGGCGACAGACGGGATGCCGAGGCGATCCGTCAGTTCCATGTCGGCCTTGTCCGTCGTCCGGCAGATATACACGTCCGGATCGACGGTGGCCAGCGCTTCCGAGTCCACGGACACGCGGGTGCCGATGGACTTCGCCTGAAGGATCGGGTCGTCTACGAGGCGATAAAACTTCTTGTTTTTGAAGTTGACCGCTTTGGCCCGGTCCCCCGCGTTCAGGGTGACCAGGAACGGGACCACGACGCCGTAGGTGGACGCGACCGTCGTGGACTTCGTGTCCTTCGGGACCTCCACCTTTCGTCCGAGCATGTCTGTGACGACGATGGTCTCTGTATTCTGTTTCGGGTTCCGGCCGCTCTCCTTTCCGCTTCCGGCACATGCCGCCAGGGAGAGGCACAGCACGAGCACCAGGAGCAAAGCGACCGTTTTTTCAATAACACGTTTCATGTTGCGTCACTCACGCCGCTTCGTTCACGACGATCTCCTCCACGACTTTGGCGTAGTCGGGCGAGAAATCGCTTTTACAGGGGACGACGAAAACCGTCCCGTCTTCCGCCGAAGTCTTCCCATCACGGTAAAAGGCCAGCAGCGTAGTGGAGTCCTCCGTCTCCTTTGCCGTCAGGTCCACTTCGTAGCCGTCCGCACCGACGGTGGTCACACCGTGTTCTCCGGTGACGCCGGCCGTATCCAGCACGTCAGAAAGACAGTAGCCCGTATAGACGTAGGTCTCTTCCGTGCCGTACCGGTTGGTCGACGTGGCGGTGCACTCATATATCGGGAGGTCCGCAAATGCGGACTCGGTGTACTCGTTCCCGTCGATCACAATGGTGAAGGGCGGAACGTCTACCTTGCCTTCCACTTTCTCCGCCCGCACACAGCCGGACAGAGCAAGACAGAAGAGGAACACCAGACACAGGGCCTTTGCGCGGGACATCTTACTGCGCATTCCCAACGTCCTCCACGAAATACAGGTTGCCGGTGTCGGGATCCTTATAGACCTTGCCGGCTTCCACAAGGTTGTCTTTTTCAACGTTCTCCGCTTCCGCCACAACGTCGTTCACCTCATACATGTTGTCTTCCGGCCGGTCGAGGCCGATATCGACATTCCAGACGGTGACGAGAGCCAGCAGCAGGCCGCAGGCGAACACGAGCATGACGTCCACAATGTTGGCGATGGACTCCATGGGGCTCCCTTCGCTCTCCAGAAACGGAGAGGTCTTGGAACGGGACAGTCTACTGGATTTCATCGTTCGCACCTCCCGCGTTGTTCACTCGCACTTTGATCTTTTGCGCGTTCTCCTCTTTGCAGTCGAGGACCGCGTCCATCACGGCTTCCAGCGAAGAGGAATACTCCGCGTACCAGGATTTGCGGACGGAGGAGATGAACAGGGCCACCGCGGCGGACACCAGTCCCGCCACAGTTGTATCAAAGGCGATGAGCAGAGAGTCGGACAGCGTCTTCGTGTCCCCCTGGCCGAGCGCGATGAGGCCCGGCGCCAGCGGGATCAGGGTGCCCATCAGGCCGAACATCGGCGCGATCTTGGCGATCAGGTCGGTAACGCGAACGCGGCCGACATAGTGTTTTTCTTCATCCATTAGCAGCTTTCGCGCCAGAGCGATCCGCGTGTCCTCCGGAAGAGTTTCCCGCTTCACAACCTCGAGTACGGCTGCTTTCTGTCTCTGCAGAAGCCCGGAGGACAGGATGACTTTTTCCAGCCCCTTTGTGTCCTTCCCCTGCATTGCGTCGATGAGTTTGGGGATGGAGCCGCCGAGCTGCTTTCTCTCTGTAAAGTATTCGACCACGAGCGTTCCAAGGAGAACGACCGTCAGGGCGATCAAAAGCAACAGGATGATGATCGTCGGGATCTGAAGCCCGGACGCCACCGCCCGGAGCATTTCTTTTACTGCACTTGCCATTGTTATCTCTCCTTTTTGAACCACTCAAGCATGATCAGGGCGCCTGCCGCAAAGGATGCACCGAACAGCAGGGCCGCGTTGCGCGCGCCTGCGGTTGTCACCACCGGCTTCTGCAGAGCCTGCACATCGTCCGAGTTTTCCTTCCATGGGATCACGTCATCGTATCCGTTGACCACGAGCTGCCCCATGTTCTCTCCCCGGACAGCCGTTGTTTTCATCAGGTCGGTCCCGCGAGTCGTTGAGACC
Organism: Clostridia bacterium; assembly: GCA_017614275.1. GTDB lineage: Bacteria > Bacillota > Clostridia > Oscillospirales > Acutalibacteraceae > RUG420. The sequence continues at coordinate 3,075 of JAGACE010000171.1, forward strand.
GTGGTCCTTGCCGTAGTCCTTGTCGAGGTCCTGATCGTTGACCTCACGGTGCTCGGTCTTTTTGTCACGACCGCGGCTTGTTGTTTCTTTGTGGAAGAAGTGGTTGCCGTGTTCTCAGATGGTTTCCTCGTCGAGCCGGCAGGGTCGGCTTTTTTCGTGGTTCCCGGTTCGTTGTTCTTCGTTGTCGGATCTGTGCTTTGCGGACGGTCGTCGCTCCCGGAGGGCGTTTCTGTCGACGGGTCCGGAGAGGGCTCCGTCGGCGGGTCGGTGCTCTGCTGACTGTCATCGCTGCCGGTCGGGCTCTCGTCCGGCTCTGTAGGTGGCTCGTCCGGATCGGTAGGTTCTTCCGGCGGAGAGCCCGCGAACACGACGTAGATCTCATCCACCCATTTGGCGGATTCAAACGAGGTCTTCATCCAATGGCCATCCTCCGGAGCAGGCTGTCCGGCACAGAGCCGGAATGAGGTGTCAGCGGTCATCTCGCCCGTCAGATCATCGTTCGGGTTTTTGGTGGAATACTGTTTGACGGCGATGAGC
>JAGACE010000172.1 GCA_017614275.1 Clostridia bacterium
CACAGTCGTCACCTCCTGATAATCGTTTCGTTGTTAGGCAGCGCGAAAAGCTCCGTCCCGGAGCCTGCCATCCCGAACCGCGCGCCTCGCTGCAAGCAGCTCCCAGGCTGCCCCCAGGCTCCGATCCGGACTTTTGCTCAGGTGACAGACACACTTGATATCAGGAGGTGACGACTGTGGCACAGCTTGAGACAAGGTCCCGCCGGGAAGCGCTGGCGGAGCCCCTGTTCTTCTTTGCCTATCTGGTGTTCATGGTCGCCACGGTCCTTCAGACGACCATGTATACGGAGATCCGGGTGGCGCCGCAGGTGTTCATCGCCATGCGGTATCTGGCCTTCGCGGTGGCGGCGGTCAAGGTGCTGCTCGACCTCTACGGGGACCTGACCCGGGTGGACGGGCAGCGGGAGAAACTGCTGGACTGGTTCTCCGTCGTGGCAAAATATCTGGGGATGTCGGCGCTGGTGGTCGCGGTCTGTGTGACCGCGGACGAGCGCTCTCTGGCGTTCCTGCTGGTCCTGCTGCTGGCGGCGCGGGGCGTCAAAACGGACAAACTGTTCCGGGTGACCCTGTGGCTGCAGATCTTCCTGGCGGTGTTCGTCTTCCTGTCGGCGGCGAGCGGCGTCATCGCGGACCTCGTGTTCGAACGGGGCGGCGTGTTCAATCGCCACGCGCTGGGCTACTGGTTCCCGAGCTACATCATGTCCTACTATTTCTTCGTCCTGCTCCTGCTGTTCTGGACGAGGAAAGCACCGCTGCACTGGCGCACGGTGGCCCTGCTGGAGGGCTTCAACCTCCTGCTGTACCTGCTGACGGACGCCCGCCTCGGGCTGCTCGTGAACACGGCGCTCATCTCCGTGGAATTCTTCCGGAGCGTGGAGCGCATCCGCGTGCCGCTGCACCGGTTCGTGGACCGGATCCTCGGGGCCCGGGGCCTCGGGACGGTCCTCCGCTGGGGCTGGGCCCTGCTGCCGGAACTGCTCTGCGCGTTCCTGGTCCTGCTCATGAAGTTCCCGACCTCGAAGCTGGCCGTCTACACGGACTACTTCCTGTCGAACCGCATCTATTACGCCATCCGGGGCATCCAGAAGTACGGCATCCACCTGCTCGGCAACCCCATCGAATGGGTGGGGTACGGCGCGCGGACCGACATGACCGCGGTGGAGAAGACCTACAACTTCGTGGACTGCTCCTACCCGTATGTCCTGCTGAACTTCGGCGTCCTGATCTTCGTCGGCCTGCTGTTCTGCCTGTTCTGGGTCAGCGTCCGGCTGGGCCGCAAGGGCGATCTGTACCGGTCGTTCCTGTTCGGCATCATCTTCGTCTACTGCTTCGTGGAGCCGCGGCTGCTGGAAGTGCACATGAACACCTTCCTGTTCCTGACCGTGCCGCTCCTGACCCGGCCGCCGTACCTGCGGCTCTGGCAGAAACAACGACAAAAGGAAAAGACCTCCTGAAGGGGGTCTTTTTTTTGGAAAGAAAAGCGATTTGTCTCTTGACAGGGAAGAAATAGGTAGGTATAATGAAAGCACAACATATGAACAGTTGCTCATATGTTCGGACGTATCAACCTGAGATCGGGACACGAGCTCCCTGGAAAAGAGTGTATTTATGAAAACTTACAAGATCTTCGTCGACTGCGCCAACTGTGCCAACAAAATGGAAGAAGCCGTCAAAAAGACCGACGGCATCGCGGACGCCAATGTCAACTTCATGGCCCTCAAAATGAACGTGGAGTTCGAAGAAGGGGTCGACGAGAAGAAAGTCATGAAGCAGGCGCTGAAGAACGCCCGCAAAGTGGACGACGACATCGAGATCGATTTCTGAACACCATGAGAAGAAAACAGAAAAAGGCCCTGGCGCGGATCATCATTGCGGCGGCACTGATGCTCGTGCTCGGGCTGCTCTCACATTTTACAAACATCAACGAATACGTCCTGTTTGCCCTCTACATGATCCCGTATCTGGTGGTGGGCTATGACGTTTTGTGGAAGGCGATCAAAGGCATCGGCCGCGGCCAGGTCTTTGACGAGAACTTCCTGATGGCTATCGCCACCGTCGGCGCCATCATCCTGCAGGAGTACACCGAGGGCGTGGCCGTCATGCTGTTCTACCAGATCGGCGAGCTGTTCCAGAGCATCGCGGTCGGGAAGAGCCGGCAGAACATCGCCGACCTCATGGACATCCGGCCGGACTACGCGAACGTGGAGGCGGAAGACGGCTCCCTGGTCCAGGTGGACCCGGACACCCTCGAACCCGGCTCGGTCATCGTCATCCAGCCCGGGGAGAAGGTGCCCATCGACGGCGTCGTCACGGAGGGCACGTCCAGCCTGAACAACAGTGCCCTGACCGGCGAGTCCCTGCCCGTGGACGTGGCTCCGGACAGCTCGGTGAACTCCGGCGCCATCAACCTGTCCGGCGTGCTGAAGGTGCGGACCACGAAGGCCTTCGGAGAGTCCACGGCCTCCAGGATCCTCGAGCTGGTGGAGAACGCAAGCTCCCGGAAAGCGAAGTCCGAAAACTTCATCACGAAGTTCGCGAAATACTACACGCCCGCCGTCGTGGCGGCAGCCGTCCTGCTGGCGTTCCTGCCCCCGGTCATCCGTCTGCTGACGGGCGCGGACGCCCTGTGGTCGCAGTGGATCTACCGCGCGCTGACCTTCCTGGTCATCAGCTGTCCCTGCGCCATCGTGGTCAGCGTGCCCCTGAGTTTCTTCGGCGGCATCGGCGGCGCGTCCAACGCCGGCATCCTCATCAAGGGCTCCAACTACATGGAGACCCTGGCGAACGTCGACACCGTGGTGTTCGACAAGACCGGGACGCTCACGAAGGGCAATTTTGAGGTCACCGGAGTGCACCACAGCCCGCTGGAGGAACAGGAACTGCTCCGGCTGGCGGCCCATACGGAGAGCCATTCCTCGCACCCCATTGCCAAGAGTATCCTGAAGGCCTACGGTAAGCCGCTGCAGCCGGAACTCGTCTCGGACGTGGAGGAGATCGGCGGCCACGGCATCACGGCCCGGGTCGACGGCCATGAGGTGGCCGCCGGCAACGACCGCCTGATGAATCGCCTCGGCATCGACTTCCACGACTGCCACAGCATCGGGACCATCGTCCACATGGCGGTGGACGGGCTCTACGCGGGCCACATCGTCATCTCGGACGAGCTGAAAGAGCACTCCAGAGAAGCCATCGCCGGCCTGAAAGAGGCGGGCATCCGCAAGACCGTCATGCTGACGGGGGACAACGAAGCCACCGCGCAGGGCGTGGCGGCCGAAGTCGGTGTGGACGAAGTCCATGCTGGACTTCTCCCGGCGGATAAGGTTACAATAGTAGAGCAGCTTCTGGAGAAGACAGCAAAAGGGGAGACCCTGGCTTTCGTGGGCGACGGGATCAACGACGCCCCGGTCCTGTCCCGGGCCGATCTGGGGATCGCCATGGGCGGTCTCGGCTCTGACGCCGCCATCGAGGCGGCCGATGTCGTCCTCATGGACGACGACCCGCTGAAGATCCGCAAGGCCGTGCGCATCGCCCGCAAGTGCATGCGCATCGTCAAGACGAACATCACGTTCGCCATCGGCGTCAAACTGCTGTGCCTCGTGCTCGGCGCGGTCGGCATCGCCAACATGTGGATCGCCATCTTCGCCGACGTCGGGGTCATGATCCTCTGCGTCCTCAACGCCATCCGCTGTCTGTTTGTCAGGAAGCTTTGAACCCCCTTGGGATTTTGGGAGTAACCATACTATGAACGAACAAACACTGTATCCTCTGGCAGACCTGTTCAAGGTGTTCGGAGACGCCACCCGCATCCGCCTTCTCGTGGTCCTTCTGGAACGGGAAGAGCTGTCGGTGTCGGACCTGGCGGACGCCCTGGACATGACCCAGTCCGCCATCTCGCACCAGCTGCGCACCCTGAAGCAGAACAAACTGGTGAAGGCCCGGCGGGACGGGAAGCAGGTCTACTACTCTCTGGATGACGAACACGTCCGCTCCATCATCGAAGCGGGCCTGGAACACGTGGAGGAGGGACGCCTGTGAATGTGATGTTTTGGTACGGAACGGTCTGCTGGATCTTTGAACTGGCGGTCCTGTTCTGGTTCCTGTACGAGTGCAGAGACGAGACGACGAAAAAAGGATATATCCTGAAAGGCGCGGCCTCCTCGAACATCCTCATCTACGGGACGGTCCTCACCGCGCTTTACGCTCACACGAGCCACACCGCACCCTCCCGGGGCGCCATCCTGTTTCTCATCGGTATGCTGTTCGCCTTTCTGGGAGACATGGGGCTGGCCACCATGCAGCGGAAACACGGCGGCTCCAGCAAGGTGATCTTCAGCAAGATCGCCTCCGAGCGGGTGACCGTGGAGACCCTGACGGCAGGCATCGTCGGCGTCCTCTTCATCATCTCGTTCTTTTTCCAGACGATCGCGTTCCTCCGGGGCATCCACGGGGACATCCAGCAGTTCGCCGTCCCGTTCCTCGTGCTGTTCCTTTTGCCGCCGGTCTTTGGGGCGGTCCTGACGAATATCCTGATGACGCAGTCCAAGATGACGCCGGTGTCCACCAACATCTTCATCATCGGCATCTTTTTCGCCTTGTTGCTGAGCGCCCTGTTTGCCGCAGCTGCCGTTTATTCCTTCTGGGTGTGGCAGGAGCACCCGAACCATGCCATCTATGTGTTTTCCGGCGCTCTCCTGCTCTTCCTGTCCGTCGATGTGCTCCTGGCGCGGTATGCCCGGCCGGAGAAAAATGATACCAGAAGCCTGCGGGCGATCAGCCGCACTCTCAATTTCGTGGCCCGTATGATGCTGGCAGGCTGTGCCTTCCTGCTGTAAGGGGTGCTTATGGATAAAAAGCAATTTGATCCGATCGCCTTCCTGAAGGAGTACTGGCGGGACATCCTCCGGATCCTCATCGTCATCCTGCTGCTGGGCGTCATCATCGTCAACTACGACACGTTCCGTCATCTGGACGTCGAACAGATGGTCCAGCGCGCGGGCTCTCCGTGGAGAGGGTTCTGGGTGGTCATGGCGCTGTTCGCCATCAAGTCCATCGTGCTGGTGGTGCCCGCGTCTCTCGTCAACATCGGCGTCGGCGTGGCGTTCACCCCGGTCATCGGCCTGCTCGTGAACACCTGCGGCGTGGTCGTGGAGCTGACCACCTCCTACTTCATGGGCTTCTTCCTCGGCGGCGAGTTCGTGGAGAAGCAGCTGCAGAAGATGAAGCGGGGCAGGGAATACCTGGAAGATGACTCCCGCGACAGCGCGGTCGTCATGTTCTTCCTGCGGATCATCCCCATCTTTTCGGTCAACGCCATCAGCATGTTCTACGGGAGTTCCCACTACAACTACTGGAAGTATCTCGGCATCTCCATGGCCGGCATGATGCCAAGGGTCGTGGTCCTGTCGCTGTTCGGCAACGCCATCTACGAGTATCTGCCGCGCTTCCTCGGCTGAAATAATCGACAAAAAAGACCTCCGTTGCGGAGGTCTTTTCGTCTCTTTTTTGGAGACATATTTACAGTTCTGTCATTGATAAATAATTGTCATTGGGGTAAACTATTAATTGGTGAAATTTCCTCTTCGAAAAGGGGAGGTTTCGTATCCACAGCACTATTCTTAAAGGAGTTGTAGTAATCATGCCAAGAGTTTACTGTCCCTGGGATGTCATTACCCCGTTCGTCACGGACGCCTTCATCGGCTACGGGATCCCGGAAGAAGACGCGAAGATCTGCACCGACGTCCTGCTCGAATCCGACAAGCGCGGGATCGAGAGCCACGGCTGCAACCGCTTCAAACCCATCTACCTTGACCGCATCAAGGCCGGCATCCAGCAGCCCGTCACCAACTTTGAGATCCTCAAAGAGACCGAGACCACCGCAGTCGTCGACGGACATGACGGCATGGGCCAGGTCATCGGCTACAAGTCCATGCAGATGGCGATCGACAAGGCCAAGAAATACGGCCTCGGCATGGTCGCAGTCCGCAACTCCTGCCACTACGGCATCGCCGGCTACTATGCCTCCCAGGCTGCGAAGCAGGGCTGCATCGGCATCACCGGCACCAACGCCCGCCCGTCCGTCGCTCCCACCTGGGGCGTCGACGGCATGTTCGGCACGAACCCGCTGACCATCGGCATCCCCACCGACGAAGACTTCGATTTCGTCATCGACTGCGCCACCTCCATCACCCAGAACGGCAAGATCGAGTACTATGAGCGCATCGGGGAAAACATCCACAAGGGCACCGTCATCACCAGAGACGGCGAAGAGTTCTGCGGAGACGCGGGCGAAGGCCTCAAGATGATCCGTCAGGGCACCGCGGCCCTCACCACCCTCGGCGGCGCCGGCGAAGCGCTCGGCGGCTACAAGGGTTACGGCTACGCCATGGTCGTCGAACTGCTGTCTGCCATCCTCCAGGACGGCAACTACGGCAAGATGCTCGACGGAAAAGACGAGAACGGCAACCTGGTCCCCTATCATCTGGGCCACTTCTTCATCGCCATCGACACCGACCACTTCCTCGGCGAAGAACTCGCCAGAAAGAAGGCCGGCGAGATCATCCGCTCAGTGCGGAACTCCACCAAGGCGCCGGGTGCCGAGCGCATCTACACCGCCAACGAAAAAGAGTGGGACGTCTGGCTGGAGAGAAAAGACAAGGGTGTCCCGATCACCGAGCCGGTCCAGAAAGAGATCGTCGCCGTGCGCGATGAACTGGGCCTGACGCAGTACAAGTTCCCCTGGGAATAACGAGCAGAAAGGATCATTTATGGATTACGCGAAAGAGTCTCTCCGCCTGCACGGAGAATGGAAAGGCAAGATCGAAGTAGTATCCACGGTCCCCACGGAGAACGAGGACGATCTGTCCCTGGCGTATACGCCGGGCGTCGCCCAGCCCTGTCTGGAGATCCAGAAGGACCCGGA
>JAGACE010000173.1 GCA_017614275.1 Clostridia bacterium
GAACCCTTCAGGCCGATGGTATCGGGCTCGATGAGGGCATGATCCTTCAGCGCATTGTAGTCATAGACCAGCAGCGGCTTGTCGTAGCACTCCTCGGTGCCGAGAACGGTCATGTAACGCGGGGTGTTCAGCTCCTTGATGCAGGTGATCATGCAGGGGGTCTTGACCTTGATGGTCATGTAGCCGTCCTCCAGGATACGCTTGATGGTCAGCTCGTTGCCGTTCTTGGTGATCTCGCCGGCATAGGTGATCTGGGGCAGATGCAGCTTCTCGGCGATCTGCGGACCCACCTGGGCGGTATCGCCGTCGATGGCCTGACGGCCGGCCAGGATGATGTCATCCTTGTCCACGCCGTAGGTGTCGATGCCGGCGGCGATGATCTGGCTGGTGGCGTAGGTGTCGGAGCCGCCGAACTCGCGGGCGGTGATCAGAACGCCCTCGTCCACGCCCATGGCCATCAGCTCACGCAGCATGCCCTCGGCGGGAGGGGGACCCATGGAGACGACGACGACTTCCGCGCCGGTCTGCTCCTTCAGGGTCAGGGCGGCCTCCACGGCGTTCAGATCGTCGGGGTTGGTGATGGCCGCCATCTTGGAGCGATCCATCGTCCCGTCCTCTTTGACGGCGACTTTGCCGGAGGTGTTCGGGACCTGTTTGACACATACGATGTATTTCATGGTGTTCCGTTCCTCCTTATTTCAGAATGTTGCCGGCAATGACCATCTGCTGGACCTGGGTTGTCCCTTCGTAAATGGTCAGGATGCGGGCGTCGCGGTAGAACCGCTCGACTTTGTACTCGTTGATGTAGCCGTAGCCGCCGAAGATCTGGACTGCTTTATAAGCGACGCGGTTGGCCATTTCGGAGGCGAAGTATTTCGACATGGCGCAGAGTTTCGAGGCCTCCGGATCCCCCGCGTCTTTCTTTACTGCAGTCGAGTAGATCAGTTCTCTCGCCGCTTCGATCTCGGTGGCCATGTCGGCCAGCATGAAGCTGATCGCCTGGAAATCCTTGAGCGGCCGGCCGAACTGTTTGCGGTCCTTGGAATACTGCAGGGCCTCTTCATAGGCGCCCTGCGCCAGACCGAGGGACTGCGCTGCCACGCCGAGGCGGCCGCCGTCGAGGGTCTGCATGGCGGTCCGGAAGCCGTTGTCCTTCGGGCCGAGCAGATCGGACTTGTGGATCCGGACGTCTTCGAGGATCAGGTCGCAGGTGGGGTATCCGTTGATGCCCATCTTGCGCTCGGGTTTGCCGAGGGAAACGCCGGGCAGCGTGAGGTCCACGATGAACATGGAGATCCCGCGGGATCCGCGCTGGGTGGGGTCGGTCTTGGCATAGACGATGGCATAGTCGGCGATCGGCGCCCCGGAGACGAAGGTCTTCCGTCCGTTGAGCACGAAGTAGTCCCCGTCTTCGACCGCGGTCGTCAGGGTCCCGCCGGCGTCCGAGCCAGCTCCCGGTTCGGTCAGAGAGAAGACGATGATCTTCTCCCCTTTCGCGATCGGGGCCAGGTATTTCTGTTTCTGTTCTTCGTTCCCGCAGAAGAGCAGCGGGCCGGAGCCTAAGGAGTTCGATGTGTTGGCATAGATCGCGAGCACGGGGGAAACACGCGAGAACTCTTCCATCATCAGGACATAGTCCAGGGAGTCGCCGCCCTGGCCGCCGTATTCGACCGGCGTCTTGATGCCGGTGAAGCCGTATTTGGCCATCTGGTGAAAGATGTCCCAATCGAATTCACCGGTCTCATCCAGTCGGTCCAGCAGCTCGTCGGTGAACTCGGTCTCGGCGAATTCCCGACAGAGGTCGCGGAGCATGGTTTGTTTCTCATTGAGTATCATAAACGTCGTTCCTCCTTATTTCGCGGAAAAACAGTCGGCAAGACCGCCCCATGTTTCTTCAAAGATCGCCGGGTCCATGGTCTTGAGGTCGTCGGCGATGACCGGGACAAAGTCCATCTGGTCCAGCACGTCTTTCTGGAGATCGATGCCGGGCGCCACTTCGATGAGCGTCATCTTCTTGTCGATGAGCTTGAAGACGGCCCGCTCCGTGACGTAGAACACTTCCTGCGTGTCCGGCGAGAACTGTCCGGAGAAGGTGATCTGTCCGACTTTCTTGACGAACTTCCGGATGTCTCCCTCTTTCAGGATCTTCAGTTTGCCGTCGCCGACTTCCAGTTCCGCATGGCCCATGAAGGTGCCGGCAAAAATGACTTTCTTCGTGGCGGCGGTGATGTCGATGAATCCGCCGGGTCCCGTCAGGCGGCTGCCCATCCGGGAGACGTTGTTGTTGCCTTCCTCATCGACTTCGCCGATGCCGAGGCTGGTGACGTCCAGCCCGCCGCCGGAGATGAAGTCGAACATGTCGTTCGGGGTGATGATGGCCTGCGGGTTGAAGGCGCTGCCGAAACTCGGGAGAGCCGACGGCACGCCGCCCACCATGCCGGACTCGGTGCTCATGGTGACTTCATCGATGAGCCCTTCTTCCGCCACGACTTTGGAGATGTCGGCCGGCATGCCGACGCCCAGGTTGATGATGTCGCCGGGCTTCATCTCCATGGCGCAGCGGCGGCAGATGACTTTCCGCTCATCGAACGGGATGGGTTTGATCTCGTCCAGAGGGATCTTGATCTGTCCGGAGAAAGAGGGCTGCCAGTAGTCCCCTTCCGCCTGCCAGCAGGACATGGGATCCTGTGCCTTGACGACATAGTCCACCAGGATGCCCGGGATCTTGATGTCCTTCGGGTTCAGGGTCTCCTTCTTGGCAAGGTACTCGACCTGCACGATGACGGTGCCGCCGGTGTTCTTGGTGGCCTCCGCCACGGCGAGCCCTTCGTTGATCATGGATTCATGGGCGAAGGAGATGTTGCCGTCCTCATCGGCGATGGTGCCGCGCAGCAGAGCGACGTCGATGTCAAAGCCGGGATAGAACAGGTATTCCTCTCCGTTGAACTCGACGACTTTGACGAGTTCGTCCTTGGCGGACTGATTCATCCGACCGCCTTCGACGCGGGGGTCGACGAACGTGCCGAGGCCCGTCTTGGTGATGAGGCCGGGACGGCCGGCGGCGATCTCCCGCCAGAGGTTGACGATGACGCCCTGCGGCAGGCAGTAGCTCTCCAGCTGTTCCGCACGCGCCTGATCACAAAGCGTGAACGCCGAGCCGATGTGGGCGCTGGTCCATTTGGTGACGAGCCCGGGGCCGGCTTCTCCCAGACGGGTCGCCCCGCGGTTGCCGTGCTCCTTGTCGGGTTCGTCCCGCTTCACGCGGTCCCAGCCGATGAAGCTGTTGCCGACGCCCCAGTCCCCGAGCGCGCTCGCCTGTTTGAGATACAGGCCCTTCGGGTGCCCGGTCTCCTGATAATTGTCACGGATCGCGCAGGCGATCTCCTCTGCCCAGCCGGACAGGCCCATGCCGGCCACAGCGACCGTTGCGCCGTCCGGGATGAGCTGCGCCGCTTCGCGCGCGCTGATGAATTTAGCCATAAACGTGCCTCCTTGAACTCTGCACAGATAAATATGTAAATATTGACATATTTGCGTTTAAGAGAAAGCCGATCGCTCGGCTTCTCTGTTATGATCGTTTATGCGATGGAATCCAGATACTTGCGGGTCTCCTTGTTGCTCCTGGGTTTCCCCATCAGCAGGAACCCGTGGTCGCCGTGGATCTCGACCAGCGTCGCGTTCGGGTAACGTTTCGCGGCTTCCCGGGCATAGCGGATCTTGACCAGCGGGTCTTCCTTCCCGTGGATGATCCAGACCGGTTTTTGGAACGAGCAGATCTCTTCCCAGGGTTCCAGCTTCTGCGCGTCCTCCGCGTATTTCCGCCCCAGCTTGACGTTGATCGCATAGAACGTCTCCGGGATGTTGTCCGGGTCGATGTGTGCCGTGATCATCACGCCGCGGCGGGCGTCGTCCGGGATGCAGAGCGCCGGATAATAGAGCATGATGCGCTCGATCTTGTCTTCCACTTCCGGAGCCGCGAGCGCCGAGACGAAACCGCCCTGGCTGCAGCCGGCCAGGATGATGTGATCGTTGTCCACGAAGTCCTGCGCGCGGACATAGTCCACCAGGTTGATGAGATCCTGTTTTTCGGTCAGGACACTCATCTGCGTGGTGTCCCCGCCCGAGATGCCGTTGCCGGCGGCCGGGAAATCATAGATGAAGGCACAGTATCCTTTTTTGACGAAGACTCTCGCATACAGATAGGACATGGCCTGGTCGGAACCGAACCCGTGGCTGACGATGACCGTCCGGAACGGTCCCGCGCCCTTGGGCTTCATGATGAAACCGCGTAGTTTGTTTCCCTGCGAATCGATGCTGAAATAGTTCATACTTCCCCTCCCGGCTTTTCATTTCCGATATCTGACAATTATTTGTCAGACTATTACCTTTTCATTTTACTCCAGTAAAGCGGGTGGATTCAATTGGCAACTATGTAAATATTTACATGATTGCTTTGGTAGATTTGACGAAATCGCATTTGGGCGATATACTGCAAAGCAGAAAAACCGCAACGAAAGGATCACTGTTTTGAGAAACCTGAAATACGCCATCCTGGGGCTCGTCAACCGGGAACCCATGACCGGCTACGATATCAAGAAAGCGTTTGACTCCCGGGGCCTGACCAACTTCTGGCACGCGGAACACAGTCAGATCTATCCTGAAATGAAGAAGCTCGTCGCCGAAGGGCTCGTCGAGTACGAGACCGTCATCCGCGGCGAGAAACTGGAAACCAAGCTCTACCGCATCACCCCGGCCGGAAAGAAAGATTTCCACGACTGGCTGCGGGACGATGTGGAGATCGAGCGCACCTACAAAGATGTGTTCCGGCTGCGCACCTTTTTCAACGAGAGCCTGTCGCAGGAGGAATATCTGAAACTCCTCCGCTCCCAGCTGATGCAGCACAGACAAAAGCGGGATATGCTGCGGTTTTATCTCGAGACAGACTTCTCCACCCTGCCCCGGTTCAAGACCAAACAGATGGGCGATTATCTGGTCCTCGACGGCGCCGTTCGGCGCGAGACCACTTATGTGGAATGGCTCGAACACTGCATCGACGTGTTCGAGAACGGAACGCCCGGAGAACCGGTGGACTTGATCGAATAAAA
>JAGACE010000174.1 GCA_017614275.1 Clostridia bacterium
AACACGGCCAGGGCGATGGACGCGATCATGCGCCAGTCGAAGGCCACGCCGTACATCCGGGCGAACAGGACGCTGCAGAGCACAAAATGGATGCAGGCGCCATCCATGTTAATGGTGGCTCCGAGGGACGTCGTGAAGGACGAGACACGGGGCGAGACCCCGAACTGCCGCGTGCACAGGTCCATCGAGTACGGCAGGTAGGCGCCGCTGTAATTCGGCAGACCGGTCTTTTTGAAGAAGCCAGGCATGGACTTCCAGAACGGGACCGGAGACAGGCCGTGTACGATGAGCTGCAGGGAGTACAGGAGCCACATGACGAGGAGCGCGATGAGTTCTGTGACCACGAGCTGCGCGAGCAGGGGAAGGACCGGGGTGCCGACCGTGATGATCAGGGACGCCATGGCCACCAGTGTGACGAGCGGCATGAACATCGCCACCAGATTGATGAGGGTCTGGAACAGGTGCGTCAGGTCCCGGATGAGCGTGTTCAGGATCTGGATCTTCTCTCCCAGCACGCCCAGAGCGATGCCGACGAAGACCGCCAGCAGCATGATCTGCAGGATGTTCGAGCCCGTGATGGGCGCCACCAGGTTCTCCGGGATGAGGCCGAGGAGCATGTCCCGCCCGAGGAGGGAGGTCTGGGTCCCCGTGTGTCCGGTGGCGATGGACTGCACCGCCTCCGGCAGCTCTTTCGGCAGGAGCAGGAACGCCGTACCGAAGCCGACCAGGATGGCCATGAGCGTGGTGGTCATGTAGGTGCGGATGGCCTTGCCGCCGAGGCGGCCGGTGTCCGACAGGCTGGACAGCCCCGCGATGGTGGTGACCACCGAACAGAAGATCATGGGGACGATCAGCATGCCGAGGGCGTTGAAGAACATGGTCCGGATGGTGTCGAAGACCTGATAGTCGATGAAGGCCGCCCGTTCCGAACTCAGGGTGTTCACCAGAATGAGGCCCAGCACCACGCCCGCGACGAGCATGGTGAGCGCCAGGACCATCATGTGGTACTTCGGCTTCCGGACCTTGGCGAGGACGACGTTGCTCCCGTTCTGCCGGGCGTAGTCGAGTTTCTCCGCGTTCGCCCGGAAGATGAGCGTGCGGAAGTAGTCCTCGCTGTCGGTGCTCCAGTCCTTGATCTCGGAGATGGGATTGTATTCGTCCGCTTCCTGTTCCAGGACAACGCTGATGCTTCCGAACCGGTTGCGGACCCGGATGCGGACCGGCACCTCCGGCGCGTGTTCCAGGAACCGCACGGAGATCTCCTCCAGGAGAAGCAGTGCGGTCTGGATCTCTTTGTCGTCGGCGCGGTGCTGCCGCAGATACGCTTCCAGCTGCTCGCTGACCTCGCCCAGAGTGGCCAGGGTCAGCGTGAACCGGAGCGCAGTTCGTTCTTTCATTCTCTTACATCGCTCTCGCTTTATTCGAAGTTATGAGAAGATCGGGGCCAGGGCTGCGGCCAGCGCGTCCTTATGCGCCTTGGCGTCCGCCAGGTCGGTGCCCTTGGTGGTGTAGTAAGCTTTGATCTTCGGCTCGGTGCCGGAGGGACGGACCACGACGGTCTCGCCGTTCTCCAGGCTGTAGGTGAGGACGTTGGACTTCGGGAGCCCCGTTTCCTCGGGTTTCATGTAGTCGGTGACCTTGGCCACGCCGATGCCGCCGATGTCCTTCGGCGGGTCCTGACGCAGGGAGGCCATCATGCCGGCCATCTTCTCCATGCCGGTGAGGCCCGGGAACTCGAAGGAGTCCACGGTGTTCAGGAACCGGCCGTATTCGGCGTAGATCTCCTCCAGGCGCTGCTTGAGGGAAGAGCCGATGCTTCTGTAGTAAGCCGCCATCTCGCAGATGAGCATGGAGGCGATGACCGCGTCCTTGTCACGGACATAGGGTCCTGCCAGGTAGCCGTAGCTCTCTTCGAAGCCGAAGAGGAAGCGATCGACCTCGCCGTCCGCTTCGAGGGAGGCGATCTGGTCGCCGATCCACTTGAAGCCGGTGAGGGTCTCCCGCATCTCCACGCCGTAGTGCTCGGCCACGAGGTTGGCCAGCGGGGTGGAGACGATGGACTTGCAGGCCACGGGGTTCTCCGGCATGGTGCCGTTCTCGATCTTGCCGGCGCAGATGTAGTCCAGGAGCAGGACGCCCATCTCGTTGCCGGAGACCAGCTCGAAGGAGCCGTCCGGGCACTTCATGGCGACGCCCACGCGGTCGGCGTCCGGGTCGGTGGCCAGGAGCAGGTCCGCGTCGATCTCTTTGGCAAGGTCCACGCCGAGCTGCATGGCCTCGAGGATCTCGGGATTCGGGTACGGGCAGGTGGTGAAGTATCCGTTCGGATATTCCTGCTCGGGGACGATCGTGATGTCGGTGATGCCGATGTCCTTCAGGACCCGGGTGACCGGGACGAGTCCGCAGCCGTTGAGCGGCGTGTAGACCAGTTTCAGGCCGGCGTCCTTCGCGAGGCCCGGACGGACCTGGTAGGACTCGACGGCCTCATAGAAGGCTTCCTTGCAACCGTCGCCAACGAACTTGATGAGGCCTTTGGACACGCCTGCCGCAAAGGAGATGTACTTGGCGCCGGTCAGGACGTCGGTCTTCTGGATGGCGTCGTAGACGATGGCGGCCGCGTCGTCGGTCATCTGGCAGCCGTCCGGCCCGTAGGCCTTGTAGCCGTTGTAGACCTTCGGGTTGTGGGACGCGGTGACCATGATGCCCGCGTTGCAGTTGTAATACCGGGTGGCGAAGCTGAGCGCCGGGACCGGATTGAGGGCGTCGTAGATGCGGACTTTGATGCCGTTGGCGGCGAGGACGCCGGCCGCGGCTTTCGCGAAGTCCCAGCCCTTCAGACGGCTGTCGTAGGAGATGGCGACCGTCTGCGTGCCGCCCTGGGTCTTCACCCAGTCGGCGATGCCCTGGGTGGCCTGACGGACGACCCAGATGTTCATGCGGTTCGTACCGGCGCCGAGCGTGCCGCGCAGGCCTGCGGTGCCGAATTTCAGGGAGACGGC
>JAGACE010000175.1 GCA_017614275.1 Clostridia bacterium
TGAGGCCGCCGCGGCCGACGGTGACGCCCGAGAGGACGACGCCGTCCTCGACGAGCTCGCGCACGACTTCGTAGCAGTCGATGAAGTAGTCCGGGTCGACGATCTGCGGGGCCATGGCTCCGGAGGAGCCGAGGGCCTGCGCCAGCAGGGAGGCCCCGAGGCGGTACTCGCAGTCCTCGAAGGGGACGTAGATGAGCCAACTTCCGGCGTCCGGAAGGAGCTTGGAGGGGTGGAAGTTCTGCGCCCTGAGCTGCGGATGCCCGGTGCGGAAAGGCAGCTCGGCGAAGAATTCGGGTCCGTCCGCGAGGGCGGCGTCATCGTCGCCGGGCCGTACGGCTGCAAGCGACGGCACGGCCGCGACGTCGCAGCCGGACTCCCCTTCGGTATACGAATACCCGGAGAGCTTGAGGCCGAGCGAATCGACGTAGTCCGCGGCGGCGGAGACGGAGGCGTAGAACGCCGCCATGTCTCCGATGCGCTGCGGGGACCAGGTCCAGTCGAGGCGCAGCGCAAGGTCGCAGAGACGGAAATGCCCGCGGCGCCAGATGGCGTCGATCAGCGCGCAGGCGATGCGGCATTTGGTGTATGTTTCAGGGAAAGCGGCCGGAAAAACCCACGTACGAAGACCTCTGACGAGCCTGATGTACTCCCCTATCTTGGAAGGGTCCGTGGCGCAGGGCTTCGGGGCGGGGTCGACGGTTTCGTCGACGATGGCCTCGAAAGTGCCCCGGGCTTCGGTCCGCGCGGAGTCCTCCGCCATACAGGCGTCGAGGATACGCGCGGGCGTGAGCTCCTGCGGAACGCCGTCGATGACGTACTCGGAGTACAGCGCTGAAGTCTTTTCGTTCATGGGATGCGCAATCATGTTGTAAAAATAGCTAAATTTGAATTCAGTTCCAAGAAATCGACATGAACGAAGCACAATATCAGCACAAACTCGAAGAATTGTTCGTGCGTTTCCCGTCCGTGCAGAAAACCGGATTCGGAGACGCCTACAAGCCCGGACTGGCCCATATGGAGGCCTTCGGAGCCCTGCTCGGACACCCCGACGGGGAGTTCCGAACAGTCCATGTGGCCGGGACCAACGGCAAGGGCTCAGTGGCCAACATGCTGGCCTCCGCCCTGGCCGCGACGGGCCTGAAGGTCGGGCTTTACACTTCTCCGCATATCCTTGACTTCCGGGAGCGGATGCGTATCCTCGACGCCGGTTCGGACGGACCTGCGAGGATGATCGGCAAGGAAGAGGTCTGGGACTTCATCTGCCGTTGGGAGAAGACCTTCGACGAGCTGGACCTGTCGTTCTTCGAAATCACGACCGGGATGGCGTTCCGCTGGTTCGCGGACGAGGAGGTCGACCTGGCCGTCATCGAGGTCGGGCTCGGAGGCCGGCTCGACAGCACCAACATCATCACGCCGGAGGTCTGCGTAGTGACGAGCATCGGGCTGGACCATTGTGCGATGCTGGGCGACACCAGGGCGGCGATCGCCGGCGAGAAGGCCGGGATCTTCAAGCCCGGCGTCCCGGCCGTCGTCGGCACCCGCGACGACGAGACGGCGCCCGTCTTCGAGGCCGCTGCAGCTGCCGTCGGATGTCCGTTGTTCTTTGCGGATGCATATTTCGGAGGACAGGGGAATTGCTCCGCTGATCCTTCAGCGTTCGCTAAAAGCTCCGCAATCCCCCTGTCCTCCTCCAATTCCCTCATCTCCGGAATGGACCTGCAGGGGGAATGGCAGGAGGAGAATCTGAGAACGGTGATGACGGTGCTGGGGGTGATGGGAGTCGAGACGACGGATGAGGTCCTGCAGGCCATCGCGCACACTGCGCGGCGGATGGACTTCCACGGGCGATGGGAGATGCTGCGGCGCGAGCCGGACATGCTCTGCGACATCGGACACAATCCCCCGGCCCTGGCGCGGAACTTCGCCCAGCTGCAGCAGTATCTCTCCGAAGGGCGTTACGACATCCTCATAATGGTCTACGGCGTGATGGCCGACAAGGACCTGGACGGCATCATCCCGCTGATGCCTCGCGAGGCGGTCTGGATCGCCGTCGCACCGGATACTCCACGTGCGATGAAGGCGGACGTGCTCTACGGCAGGCTGCGCGAAAGCCTCCCCGGCGAGGTCCTCTTCGGCGGCTCCGTCGCAGACGGCCTCGCCCTCGCTCTGGATATAGCACGCAGCGAAACGCCTGAAAAAGCATTGATCTACATCGGTGGCAGTACTTTTGTAGTATCGGAAGCTGTCGTATACTTATCTCATGAATAGGCCGTGCAATGCAATTCATTCATTTTGAGCCGATTAAGCCAAACCCCTGTTTCGTTTTCGAGATAGGGATTATGATTAATCGACTGATTAAAAAAGACTTACATTGCACGCAAAAATAAAGCCTCTCCGGTTATGAAACGTATATTATGGCTATTCCCTCTGGCCTTCATCACACTCACAGCAATCATTACCATGGGCAACATTACCGCGAACAACACCCCAGCCCCAGACAAGTCCATCGCACAGTTATGGAAGGACTATGAAGCCGCCCGGAGGGCCGACCGGCCCCAGAAACAGCTGGACATCCTGAAGGACATCCAGAGCGCCGCCCTGAAGGAGCGGCTCCCCTGGGATTTCTACCGCGCCGGAGAGGAGTTCGTGGACGTCTCCTCCTCCCGTAACTGGAAGCTCAGGGACAGCCTTTACCAGCAGTTCCAAAAGGACATCGAGGCCTTCGACGAGCCCGTCCTCACCTTCTACAACACCCGGCACGACCTGAACGGCAAAGCCGAATTCCTTAAAAAGAACCGCAGCAGGCTGGAGAAAGGGCACAACACCGGCTTCTACGAAGCGGACCACTACCTCGCAAACGAGGTCTACTCCCCCGTACTCAAAGACCTGATAGCCAACGACTGGCAATACGCCCTCTGGTCGCTCGTCCTCGGCAACCGCTGGAATTCCGGTGCCA
>JAGACE010000020.1 GCA_017614275.1 Clostridia bacterium
GAGGCCCATGCGGCAGGCGTGGTTCGGATCCAGGAAGGATCCGAAAGCGCCGGCCAGCAGGACGCGTGTGATGTCGGTCAGCTCCAGCCCGAGGTGCTTTGCCAGCAATTCGATGCCGGCTGCAACAGCGCCTTTGGCGAGCATGACTTCTCTGATGTCGGTCTGGGTCAGGTAGAGGCCGTCGGTCAGCGGGAGCACCCGCTCGCCGTCGATCTCGTCCTTCGTCTGGATGCGGCCCCGTTTGTTGATGAGGCCCTGCTCCAGATAGACGGCCACGGCGTCGATGAGCCCGGAGCCGCAGATGCCTTCGGCGGGCCTGTCTCCGATGACATGGCAGCGGACTGCTCCATCCTCCCACCGGACCTTGTCGATGGCGCCCGCGGCGCCGCGCATGCCGAAGCGGATCTTCGCGCCCTCCAGCGCGGGACCGGCCGCGGTGGAACAGGCCGCCATGCGGCCGCCGGCGGAGAGGACCATCTCTCCGTTGGTGCCGATGTCGACGAGCAGGGTCGGCTCCTCCGCCTTCTCCAGCGCGCAGGACAGGACGCAGGCCATGGTGTCCGCGCCTACATATCCCGCGATGTCCGGGACCACCAGCAGGTCTGCGTTCGGGCAGACCGGCAGATAGTCCGAGGCGGAGAGGACGCCCGGTTCGGTCAGGACCGGGTCGAAGGGGACGCCGGCCAGGTTGGAGACGTCGATCCCCAAAAACAGCTGCTGCATGGCGGGGTTCCCGACGACGGACACCACCCCGATGTCTTCGGGCGAAGTGCCGCTCTTCTCGCAGACGGTCCCGATCAGGGAGCCGACGGCGTTCGTGATGAGCTCCTGCAGGGTCCCGGCGTCGCCGGACAGCGCCGCCTGGATGCGGGAGATGACGTCGGCGCCGAAGGCCTGCTGGGGGTTCAGCGTACTGGCGCGGGCCAGTTCCTCTCCGGTGTGCCCGTCCAGCAGGAAGGCGACCACCGTGGTGGTCCCGATGTCCACAGCCAGCAGGTTCCCCGCGCGGACCGGGTCCACCGGTACATCGCCCGCGGCGATGCCGTCTTCCAGGACCACGGCCCCCGTTTCCTCGGGGACTTCGATGACACAGTCTTCGGTGACCACCGTCTGACAGGCCAGGACCTCTTTGCCGTTGACGCGCACGAGACACTTCCCGCAGGCGCCGAGGCCCCCGCAGGGTGCGGAGAGAGCTACTCCGTTTTCACGAAGTAGCTCTAATACGTTGGTTGGCTGTTTGACAGTGTACCGTTCCATTGTTCTCCTTTTGTTACGAGGCGGCCCAGCCCTGGCAGACCGTGACGGTCTTCTTCGGGGAGTAGGCCCATTCGTCTGCGCCGATGGTGGCACAGGCGGCTTCGGAGACGGGAGCGCCGCCGACGATGATCTTCACGTCGTCCCGCATGCCGGCCGCTTTGAAAGCGTCGACGGTGGCTTTCATGGAGTCGATCGCCAGGGTCAGAACGCCGGAGAGGGCGATGATCTTGATGCCCTCCGCTTTCGCGGTCTCCACGATCTTCTCGGGAGGAACGTCGATGCCGAGGTCGATGACCTCGAAGCCGCCCGCTTCGAGCATGGCGCGCACGATGTTCTTGCCGATGTCATGCAGGTCGTCCTTGACCGTGCAGAGGATCATTTTGCCGACCGACTGGGAACCGTCGCCGGACAGGGCCGGTTTGACGATCTCCATGGCGGCGGTCAGGATCTCGCCGGCATAGATGAGGTCGCCCACGAAATACTCGCCTTCTTCGAAGCGTTCGCCGACGATCTTCATGCCTTCCTGGCATGCGTCCAAGGCGTCATTGACATCGGCACCGCCGTTGTCCATGACTTCCTGCATCATTTCCATCAGTTCGTCTTCTTCCAGATCCGCCATTGCGTCGAGGATCGCTTTGGTATCCATAAAAATACTCCTTTCCCAAAAACAGGATTATCTCTTTCGCCTTAATAATAGCAGAATGTTCTTTATTTGAAAACACCTTTTCGGAACGCGCGGTTATATTTTCTTCCGCCGGTGTCGACGCCCGTCAGGGCGGCGTGCGCGTGGATGGCGCCCATCATGGACGGGCTGGCCGGGTCCAGGATGCCGGAGTCGAGTCCCGCGTCCAGCGCTTCGGCGATGGTGATCATGTTGACATACTTCCGCGCGGGCATGCCGAAGGAGATGTTGGAGATGGCGCCGGTGACCTTGACGTCAGGGGCGTAGGCGTGGATCTCCCGGATGCAGGTGCAGAAATCTTCCAGCGCGGTGGGGACGGTGGACAGGGACATGACGCAGGGGTCGATGTGCAGGTTCGGCAGCGCGACGCCGAACTTGTCGGCCTTGTCGATGATCCGCTTGGCGATCTCGATCTTCTTGTTCGAGTCGAGCGGGATGCCGTCCTGGTCGCAGGTCAGGCCCACGACGTTCCAGTCGGTGCCGGCGATGAGCGGGAAGAGGGTCTCGCACTTCGTGCCCTCTTCGTTGACCGAGTTGACCATGCCGGGGCGGGCAACGCGGCCCTCTTCCAGGATCCGTTTCAGGAGCAGCGGGTCCGGGCTGTCGATGCACAGGGGCACATCGCACTCGTCCTGCATGATGTCGATGAGCCAGCACATGGCCTCATACTCTTCGGACGGGTCCGTCGAGGGGGCGCAGTCCAGGAACCCGGGCTTGGCCGGCAGCTGGACGCGGACGCGCTCGCGGATCAGTTCTTCATCCCGCTTCTCGATGGCTTCTTTGATGGACGGGATGGCGCCGTTGATTTTTTCACCAATAATGATCATATCGTTTTTCCTCCGTGGTTCAGCCGTCCCGCATGATCTGCAGAAGAAGCGGCATCAGGAATTTTTTCATCGGTCGGAAGTAGAAGGGCAGCACATCATGGCACCACTTCTCGTAGCCTTCCGGATACGACAGATACGGTCTCATGTTCATACTGGCACCTCCTTACAGTTTATACTCGCTGACAAAGTCGCAGATGGCCTTGAGATTGTCAGACGTGCAGTCGTTCTTGTACGAGAGCATCTTGCCCTCGGAGAGGATGAACCCTCCCTGGCGGCCGAGTTCATCGCACAGCTTTTTCGTGTGCGCCACACACTCGTCCGGCGTGCCGCCCGACAGCAGCTCGGTGGACAGACCGCCCATGATGGCGACGTTCGGCGCCGCCTCGCGGAACGCGAAGGGATCGTCCTGCTCGAGGTGCATGGTGACGGTGCCCTTCGGATAGTACTGGAACTTGTCCGCGTAGCGCAGGATGGAGCCCTCCGCGAAGATGCGGACGTTCATGCCCTTGAACGCGTAGGCGTCCAGGAGCCGCTTGAGGCTCGGCCACAGGAACGTGTCGAACTGTTTCGGGTTCAGGATGTTGTGGGAGAGCAGGATGATGGACGCGTCGAAGCAGTACTTGTCATCCTGCGGCCCGTCCGAGAGGTAAGTCTTCTCGATGAGCGGGTCGATGTACTTCTCGTCCCATTTCTCACAGAAGTCTCTGATGAGGTCCTTGTTGCGCCGCAGGGCGATGGACAGGTCCTTGATGCCCAGCAGGTTGGATTCCATCTCCTCGATGCCGAACTGGATGGCCCCCTTGGCGGGGTTGTTCGGGGCCAGGGAGGGGATGCCGAACTCCTTGCCGGACACGCTGCCCATGTGGATGATGAAGTACGTGTACTTCAGGTACTCCCAGAAGACTTTGCGCCAGGTCTCGATGTCCTTGTTCACCCAGTCCTCGCCGTACTTCTCCGGCAGGATCTTTTCCCACGTGTAGCGGGTCGGATCCTCCAGATAGTCCATGAGGGTGTCCACGGTGCAGTGGGCGTGGTCCTTGATGCCGACGGCTTCTTCGGTGTAGTAGTAATACCCCTCGGAGCCGAATGCCTCGGTCACGTTGAACTGGTTGCGGATGCCCACGTCCATCAGACCGTCCACGTTGTAGGTCTCCAGGAAATGACGGACCACTCTCTCCATGACTTTGAAATCCGTCAGGGCCTCCGGGAGCGATTCGCCCGCGTCGAACACCTTCCAGGTGACGGCGTTGCAGAAGTGGGGGACGCGCTCGGTGGGTTTGAAGTTCGCCTGGTCGCGGAACAGCCGGATGCGCTCCGCTTTCAGGTCCTTCATCTGCTGTTTCTGTGCCTTATCCATAAGCCTGAATCATTTCCTTCCTGTTCTGTATTGCAAGCGTTTTTACATCATCAAGACCATGGCGTAAGAGCCGAGGAACGATTTTGCGAACTGGGAGTCGAAGACTTTATCCACCAGTTTCGCGAAGGGTTTCAGCCGCAGGAAGGGGAACACGATCTGCAGGACGCCCCGCACGAAGTCGAACATGACCTCGGTCAGCGTCTTCGGATTGTTGACGTAGGTGTACTCCGGAAGCTCTGATTTCTTCATGTCGGTTCTCCTCCTTTAGTAATACAGACCGTAGCCGTGGACGAACTCGTTGACGGCACGGATGTTCTCGGGTTTGGCGTCCGCGGGGGACAGGAGCACCTTGTTGCCGGTGCAGAAGATGAATCGCCCGCCGGGGGCCAGCTCATCCACCATCTGTTTGGCGGCGTCGATGCACTCATCTCTGGTGCCGTTGCGCAGCAGTTCCAGCGGAAGGCCGGCCATGATGGACTGGTTAAAGACGGTGTCCTTGACGAACTTCGGATCGTCGTTCTCCACGACGAGGGTGACGCAGTGGTCCGGGAGCTGAGTAAGGATCTCCAGTTTCTCCCGGCCCCATTCGCCTTCCAGAACGGTCAGCAGGTGGCCGCCGTGGGCGTGGATGTGTTCCGCCACCGCTTTGTAACCCGGCCAGTAGAACTCTTCAAACTGCTTCGGGCTGATGAACGGGGGGATGTGGCAGGGGTTGAAGATCCAGGGGAAGGGCGTGAACTCGAAGTCGTTGCGCAGAACGATGGCGTTGACCCCGTTCTTGAGCATCCAGGGGAGTCCGCCGCTCATGCCGCCCATCATCAGGTTCGTCATGTGGGTCAGGTCGATGCTGTAGTCGAGCAGCGCTTCCGTGGCGGCTTTGACTTCGTCCCCGTGGCGGCGCAGATCGCCGATGGTGGGGCGGAACCCGCGCAGGTAGTCGAAGAGGAAGTCGAGCGGCATTTCAGCGGCGCCGCCGACGACGATGGGCGTGTCCTGGTTCTTGAACACGATGTTGCCGTAGATGAGCGCGCCGGCGAATTTCATGAACGGGAGGAGAGAGGAGAGGAACGCCTTTCTCTGCTCTTCGTTCGTGCCGTCGAACGCGGTGAATTTCCGCGGGGCGAACTCATCCAGGATGAAGCGGATGGGGTCCGCGGCGAGGGCCGCGTAGTCTTCGTCGACCATGGGGGCGTACTCTTTGTGCTGTTCCGTGAATCCGTCGCCGGAGATGAAGTAGACGTCGGAGCCCAGGACATCGCTCACTTCCCAGGCGTGGGCGAGCGTCGGCACATAGGCGCAGTCGTAATAGATGTCTTTGTAGATCTTCGCGTGTCCGTGGACATTGGCTTTGATGCTCGTGGCCGCGTCTTTCAGCAGGGTGCCGGAATACGCGAGCGCGTAGGTCTCCATCAGGCCGCAGATGGGCACCCGGTCGGGGATGCGTCCCGCGCCGACATCGGCCATGCGCTTGACTTTTTCGTCATACAGCTTATGCTTTGCCATTTCGATCCTCCCATTGATTATCATAGATTCTCCCTTACCGTTTATAGTACATCATTTGAAACGGTTTGGATAGAGGGTTTCTGATTTCCGAATCGGGTTTCGGAACATATCTCTTTTCCCTCCCCCTCGGGAGAGCGGCGGCGTATCAGTTTTTGTGACGCCGGTATCGCCGTCAACGCCTCCGCCGCCGTGATCGGAATCAAAAACGCGACCCAGTTCCCGACGCCGAACGCATATATCGCGCCGCCGATGAACACCGCCATCGATGTCAGTTCGGCGGCGAACGCTCCCGTCAGCGAAAAGAACCCCGCCGCACATCCGGTAAGCGAAAGTATCGCCGCCCATTCGCCGCCGACGGTGAGTCCGAGAATCAGCCCCGCGACCCCGCCGTAAGCGCCGCCCCACAGAAAAGCGCACAAAAGCGTTCCCGTCGCGGCAAGGCATAGCGAAAGAGATATCTCTCCGAACCGTATCCCGCCAGCCGCAAGGCAGAGCCCGAGC
>JAGACE010000176.1 GCA_017614275.1 Clostridia bacterium
CAGGCAGTAGTCTTCGAGCTTGTCGTCGCCGATCTTGCCCGCCGTATAGGCGCCGACCGCCTCGAACATGCTGGAGAGGCTGGTCTTCTTGCCGTCGATGCGTCCGGCCAGCAGGGGCCCGCCGGATACGAAAACGGTCGGGATGTTCAGCCTCGCCGCCGCCATCAGGAGCCCGGGGACGTTCTTGTCGCAGTTCGGGATCATGACGAGGCCGTCGAAGCCGTGGGCCTTGACCATGGCCTCGGTGGAGTCGGCGATGAGATCCCGGGTGACCAGGGAATACTTCATGCCCTCGTGGCCCATGGCGATGCCGTCGCAGACCGCGATGGCCGGGAACACGATGGGCGTGCCGCCGCCCATGGCGACGCCGAGACGGACCGCTTCCGTGATCTTGTCGAGGTTCATGTGGCCGGGCACGATCTCGTTGTAAGAGCTGACGATGCCGATGAGGGGACGTCTCAGTTCTTCCTTCGTGAGGCCCAGTGCGTTGTAGAGCGAGCGATGGGGCGCGTTATTGAACCCATCGACGATGGTGTCTTTGATCATGGCGTTCGACTCCTTTGAACTATGATGTGAGGGCGCAGAGCCGGAACCGGTCTGCGCCCTGAGAGATCTTTGGATTTAGTTGTTGATGAGTTTGTCTTCGTCGGACCAGCTGTACAGAGCACGGACGTCCTTGCCGACGACCTCGACCTGATGCTCGGCCGCCTTCTTGCGCATGGCCTGGAAATGGACCTGCGCGCCGGCGTCGGACATGTCGAGCAGGAACTCTTTGGCGAAGGTGCCGTCCTGGATGTCCTTGAGGATCTGCTTCATGGTGGCCTTGGTCTCGTCGGTAATGATCTTCGGACCGGTCACATAGTCGCCGTATTCCGCGGTGTTGGAGATGGAGTACCGCATGCCGGCGAAGCCGCTCTGATAGATGAGGTCGACGATGAGCTTCATCTCGTGGACGCACTCGAAGTAGGCGTTTCTCGGGTCGTACCCGGCCTCGACGAGGGTCTCGAACCCGGCCTGCATCAGGGCGCAGACGCCGCCGCAAAGCACGGCCTGCTCACCGAAGAGGTCGGTCTCGGTCTCGGTGCGGAACGTGGTCTCGAGGACACCCGCGCGGGCGCCGCCGATGCCGGCCGCGTAAGCCAGACCGATGTCCCAGGCTTCCCCGGAAGCGTCCTGTTCGACGGCGATGAGGCACGGAGTGCCCTTGCCGGCGACGTACTCGGAACGCACGGTGTGGCCCGGAGCCTTCGGCGCGATCATGATGACGTCGACGAATGCCGGCGGTTTGATGCAGCCGAAGTGGATATTGAAGCCATGGGCGAACGCGAGGACATTGCCCTCTTCGAGGTTCGGCTCGATGGATTCTTTGTAGAGTTTTGCCTGCTTCTCATCGTTGATGAGGATCATGATGATGTCCGCCTTCTTGGCAGCTTCCGCGGCCGTGTAGACTTCCATGCCCTGTTCCTCTGCCTTCTTCCAGCTCTTGGAGCCCTCATAAAGGCCGATGATGACTTTGACGCCGGATTCCGTCAGGTTCAGCGCGTGCGCGTGGCCCTGGGAGCCGTAACCGATGATGGCTACGGTCTTGCCGTCCAGCTTGGAGATATCGCAGTCTGCTTCGTAAAAGATCTTGTTGGCCATTGGTAAAAACCCCTTTTAATAAAAGAATAATAGGTACGCCATCAATTATACGCCGATTCTCTCAAATCGCAAGAGAAAATGTGTCTCTGTTTCAGAACAGGTCCGGCGTGTCGAGCATGCTCCCGCTGCCCTTGCTGAGGGCGATGATGCCGGAGCGGCAGGACTCGATGATGCCGACCGGGCGGATCATCTCGATGAACGCGTCGATCTTGTCGGACGTACCGGTGACCTCGATGCCGAGGGGAGTCGTGGAATAGTCGATGATCTTCGCCTTGAAGATGTCCACGCAGCTCATGATGAGCTGGTGCTGGTCGGCGGCATTGCTGACCTTGATGAGCAGGAGTTCCCGCTCGATGATGTCCTTCTCGTCGAGGATCTCGACTTTCTTGACGTTGTGCAGCTTGCGCAGCTGGTTGAGCATCTGGGCGCGGGCATAGCCGTCCCCGCTCATGGAGAGCGTGATGCGGGAATATTCCGGCGACTCGGTGACACCGACGGTCAGGGCGTCGATGTTGAAGCCGCGGCGGGTGAACATACTGGTGACGCGGGTCAGGACGCCGAACTTGTTGTCGACGTAGATCGCGATCACGAATCTGGTCTCGTCTTTTTTCAGTTCTGCCATCTTACTTCTCTCCTCTCTCGGTGACCATGTCGGCGACCGTTTTTCCGGCCGGGATCATCGGCAGGACGAATTCGTCCTTGTCGATCCGGCAGTCGATGAGGGTGACGTGCCCGGAGCGATAGGCCTTTTCGAAGGCTTCGCGGAATTCTTCCACGGTCTCCGTCACGACGCCGGTGGCGCCGAAGGCCTCTGCCAGTTTGACGTAATCCGGAGCTCTGGCTTCCAGCACGGTGTTGGAGAACCGCTTTCCGTAGAACAGGTTCTGCCACTGGCGCACCATGCCGAGCACCTTGTTGTTCAGGATGACCACGGTCAGCGGAAGATCGTGTTCCGAGGCCGCGATGACTTCGTTCAGGTTCATCCCGAAGGAACCGTCGCCGGTGATCAGGACAGTGGGCGCCTTGGTGCCCACGGCGGCGCCTTCCGCGGCGCCCATCCCGAAGCCCATGGTGCCGAGCCCGCCGCTGGAGATGAATTTCCGCGGCTTGTTGAAGGTCAGGTACTGGGCGGCCCACATCTGGTGCTGGCCCACGTCGGTGGCCACCGCGGTGTCATCGGACTTGATGTCGTTGATGACTTCCATAATGTCTTTCGGGTCCACGCCGAAGGTCTTCGCCTGCTTCTCTTTTTCTTCCGCTTTCAGCTCATCCACCCGGGCGATCCACTTCGGGTGCTCGAGTTTCTTGACGCCGCTGATGATCCGCGGCAGGGTGATGCGCAGGTCTCCACGGACGCCGATGTCCGCGGACACGTTCTTGGAGATCTCCGCGAAGTCCACATCCAGATGGAGGATGGTGGCCTCTTTGCAGAACTCGGTGGTCTTGCCGGTCACGCGGTCGGAGAACCGGGTGCCGATGGCGATGATCAGATCCGCCTCATCCTGCGCGATGGTGGAGGCGTAGTGGCCGTGCATGCCGACCATGCCGAGGTAGCGCGGATCGTCGTTCGGGACGCAGGAGATGCCCATGAGGGAGGTCCCGATGACCGCGTCGATCTTGTCCGCCAGTTTGACGATGTCGCCGTAGGCTTCCGCCGCGTTGACGCCGCCGCCGATGTAGAGGTAGGGCCGCTTCGCCTTTTCGATGGCGGCGATGGCCTCCTCGATCCGGTTCTCCTGGGGCTGGATGAGGTCGTAGCTCTCCACCGGGCCCTGCGGTTTGAACTCGGTCGTCAGGTTCTGGACGTCCTTGGGGATATCGATGAGGACCGGGCCGGGACGGTCGGATTTGGCGATCTTGAACGCCTCCCGCATGATCTCCGGCAGTTCCTCGATGTCATTGACGAAGTAGTTATGCTTGGTGATGGGCAGGGTGATGCCCGTGATGTCGACTTCCTGGAAACTGTCCTTGCCCACCATGGGACGTCCGACGTTGCCGGTGATGGCGACGACCGGGACGGAGTCCAGCATGGCCGTGGCGATGCCCGTGACCAGGTTCGTGGCGCCGGGACCGGAGGTGGCGAGACAGACACCCACCTTCCCCGTGGCTCTGGCATAGCCGTCCGCCGCATGGGCAGCGTGCTGTTCATGCGCGACGAGATAGTGATTGATCCGATCCGACCGCGCGTACAGCGCGTCGTAGATGTCGAGGACCGTTCCGCCCGGATAGCCGAAGATGTCGGTGACACCCTGGTCGATGAGCGACTCGATGACGATTTCAGCACCTTTCAGTTTCATATTGATTGCTCCTTCCAAAATGAGGTTGGCCGTGCGCGATTGGGTATAAAAAAATCTTTAACCCAAACTGCTCAGCACAGTTTCAGATTAAAGAGACGAAGATAAGATGACACTCCGCGGTACCACTCTTTTTGGCATGTTCCATGCCCACTCTGCACACGTCTGACAACGCGTTTCTCTGTAACGGGAGAACCCGTTTTGGCCTACTTTTGAGGTTCAGCCAAACAGCTCCGGGAGGACTTATACCTGACGTTCCGCTTCTGCCTTGCACCGACCGGCAGTTCTCTGGACGCTTTCCGAAAGGCTTTTTCCCTTCACAGCTTTTGTATGTGTTTTAAATATTACAACAACCGGAAAACGGCTGTCAAGCATTTTCCGCCGCGGGGCGGGAAAAACCGGGTGAAAAAAGGTATATTTGTGCTTTAAATACTCTTTAGATGTCTACTTTTTTATGATATAATGTGACAAAGGCACAAGTATTACCGAAAACTCGATAATCTTTTGTCCAGGATTGCCAAACGATTCCCGTCGTCTGGCGGTCGTCTTTTTCTAAAGCAGAGAAAAGGAAGGAGCAAACAACCATGGTATACGACATTGCCATTATCGGCGCCGGTGTCGTGGGCACCCAGATCGCCCGCAACCTTTCCAAGTACGACCTGAAGGTCGCGCTCCTGGAGAAGGAATCCGATATCGCGAGCGGCACCACGAAAGCCAACTCCGGCATCGTCCACGCCGGGTTCGACTGCCAGACCGGTACCCGGATGGCGGAACTCAATGTCAAAGGCTGCCGCATGATGGAAGAACTCGCCACCACCCTCCACGTCCCCTATGAGAAGAACGGCTCTCTGGTCGTCGCGTTCTCGGAGGAGGAGATGGCCACCATCCAGGACCTCTACATGAGAGGCATCGCCAACGGCCTGACCAAAGACGAACTGAAGATCATCGACCGCGAGGAGCTCGTCGAGATGGAGCCCAACATCGCGGACGAGGCATACGGAGCCCTCTATGCCCCCACCGCGGGCATCGTCTCCCCCTATGAGCTGGCCATCGCCGCCACGGAATGCGCCATCTCCAACGGCGTCGAATTCCTGCGGAAATTCAACGTGGGCGGCATCGTCTATGAGGACGGCAACTTCATCCTCGGCGCCAAGGACGGCCGCGTCATCCGCGCCAAGATCATCGTCAACTCCGCCGGCATCTTCGCGAGCTATCTGCTCGAGAACTTCAACGGCGAAAAATTCAAAGTCATCCCGCGGAAGGGCGAATACGGTCTGCTGGACCGCAGCGTCTATCCGCTGGTCACCCATACCATCTTCCAGTGCCCTACCGAGATGGGCAAGGGCATCCTGGTGGCGCCGACCACCCATCACAACATCTTCGTCGGCCCCACCTCGCTGGACCAGAACGACAACATGGAAGGCAAGCACGACGTCTCCGTCCGGGACGGCGCGCTGCGCGCCACCTACGCGGAGGCGCAGAAGTCGGTCCCCTCGGTCAGCCCGAGAGACCAGATCACGTCCTTCGCCGGTCTGCGCGCCCACTGGATCGAGCACGACTTCTACATCGCTCCTGCCAAGACCAATAAATACATGATCAACCTCATCGGCATCGAGTCCCCCGGACTGGCCTCCTCCCCCGCCATCGCGGAAGAGGTGGAGAACATGGTCCTGGCCACTCTGGATGAGGCGCCCGCCAAGAAGGCCGACTGGGATCCGTCCCGGAAACCGCCGGTCTACTTCCGCAACCTGAGTCCGGAAGAGCGCGCGGAGCTCATCGCCAAAGACCCGGCCTACTCCCGCATCGTCTGCCGCTGCGAGACCGTCACGGAAGGCGAGATCAGAGACGCCATCCGCGCCCCGGGCGGCGCCATCGATCTGGACGGCGTCAAGCGCCGGACCCGCGCCGGCATGGGCCGTTGTCAGGGCGGCTTCTGCGGCTCCAAAGTCATGGAGATCCTCGCGGAAGAACTGGAGGTCCCCATCAACGAGATCACCAAGTTCGGCAGACGCTCCGACATCATCTATGAAAGGACGAAATGATCATGAATGCGATTTTGAATTATGACCTTGTCGTCATCGGCGGCGGTCCGGCCGGCATGGCCGCGGCCCTGTCCGCGAAAGACAACGGGGTCCCCGAAGAGAACATCATCGTCCTGGAAAGAGACGTCCGCCTCGGCGGCATCCTGGAGCAGTGCATCCACACCGGGTTCGGCCTCACCTATTTCGGCGAGGAGCTCTCCGGTCCCGAATATGCCGACCGCTTCGTCAAACTCATGGACGAGACGAACATCGCCGTCAAGCTCAACACGATGGTCCTGAACATCACCAAGGACAACCAGGTCATCGCCACGAACAAGGAAGACGGCCTCATCACCAT
The DNA here is from genome assembly GCA_017614275.1 of Clostridia bacterium. Taxonomy (GTDB): domain Bacteria; phylum Bacillota; class Clostridia; order Oscillospirales; family Acutalibacteraceae; genus RUG420. The sequence continues at coordinate 6,315 of JAGACE010000176.1, forward strand.
CAACGCCAAGGCCATCATCCTGGCCATGGGCTGCAGAGAGCGTCCCCGCGGAGCGCTGGACATCGCCGGCACCCGTCCGGCAGGCGTCATGTCGGCCGGCCAGGCGCAGAAGTTCGTCAACATCGACGGCTACATGCCCGGCCACGAATGCGTCATCCTGGGCTCCGGCGACATCGGCCTCATCATGGCCCGCCGCATGACCCTCGAAGGCGCGAAGGTCAAGGTCGTCTGCGAAGTCATGCCCTACTCCGGCGGCCTGCAGAGAAACATCGTCCAGTGTCTGGATGACTTCGACATCCCGCTGCGGCTCTCCTGCACCGTTATCAAGATCCACGGCCTCGAGCGCGTGGAGGGCGTCACCATCGCCAACGTCGACGAGAAGATGCTTCCCATCCCCGGCACCGAGGAATACATCCCCTGCGACACCGTCCTCCTCTCCGTCGGCCTCATCCCGGAGAACGAGCTGTCCAAGCAGATCGATCTGGACATGGATATGGTCACCCGCGGCCCGAAGGTCGACGAGATGAGAGAGACCTCTCAGCCCGGCGTCTTCGCCTGCGGCAACGTCCTCCAGGTCCACGATCTGGTCGACTTCGTCACCCAGGAGTCACAGATCGCCGGCAAGGGCGCCGCCCAGTACATCGACGGCCTGCGCCACGGGGAGGTCATCCACACCCGCGGCCAGAACGGCGTCCGCTATACGGTCCCGCAGACCATCAACCTCGACGAGCAGGAAGACGTCAAGATCTACTTCCGCGTCGGCAATGTCTATCATGACAAGCGCGTCGTCGTCACCTGCGGAGACAAAGTGCTGCTCAACCGCAAGTTGTTCAAACTGGCTCCCGGCGAGATGGAGAACGTCATCATCAAGGCCAAGGACATCGCCGAGATGAGCCCCGCGGATGAGATCGTCATCAGCATAGAGGAGGCATAACCATGATTGATAGAAATTTGATTTGCGTCGCCTGTCCCCGCGGCTGTCCGGTCACGGTCACGCTGAACGAAGTCAATGAAGTCGTCAGTGTCACCGGGAACTCCTGCCCCCGCGGCGACACCTATGCCCGCGCGGAAGTCACCCACCCCGAGCGTTCCCTGACCTCCACGGTCAAGGTCACCGGCGGCAAGGCGTACATCGTGCCGGTCAAGTCCAGCAGAGCCATCCCGAAGGAGCTGCTGCTCTCCGCCATGAAAGAGATCAACAAGGCCTCTCTCCCGGCGCCGGTCCACATCGGCGACATCGCCATCAAGGACATCCTCGGCACCGGCGTGGACATCATCGCCACCAACGAAGTCGACTGAGTGACAACTGTCAAGCGCCCTGCACACGTCGTGCGGGGCGCTTTTTGTTGACCTCGACAAGGAAACTCCTTATAATTATAGTGTATATCTGGTACTTTTTTGTGTGAAAGAGAGTATGAGGACACTATATGGGCGATAAGCAGGGTCGCAGGACCAGCCGCTTGCTCGACGTCATTGCCGCCATCCTGATCATCTTTGCCGCGATGCTGACCTATATGCACCATCACCTGGACTTCACGAATATCACGGAGCCCTTCGAAAAGCTGCAGTCCATCGCGCAGGAACAGTTCCCCGGCATTGCTCCGTCGGCAGACGAGGAAACGGTCGAGGCGACAGAAACCACCTCGGAGGGGATCGATCTCTTCTCCAACATCCGGCAACTGGCCGAACAGATGCGCAACGACCTCGGCATCACGCAGGCGCAGATGTATTACATCAAGTTCAAAACGTTCATGGAGAGCCTGGAACAGAAGGTCACGAAACTGCCCTTCAAACCGCTCATCGTTCTGGGAGTGCTGATCTTCTTCGCCCTGAAGTCCTTCGTCGGCATCGTCCCGGTCTCCGCCACGTGCCTCATCGCCGCCGTCCTGTTCCCCTTCCCGACCGCCCTGCTCATCAACCTCATAGGCGTCGGCATCATCTTCACCATCAAGTACGCCATGGGGTACAACGCCAAGAGCAACGCCATCAAGAAGTTCATCATGAAATCCGACCGGCTGTGGAACGTCGTCTCCGACGCGGACAACAGCACGAAGAAGGTCCTGAAAGAGACCTCCGACAAGCGCAAGTCCCAGAACAAGCTCAAAGAGCTGGAGAAGGAAGAGCGCGCGGCCATGAAGGGCGGCAAGCCCCATCCGGTCCTCAAAAAGATCAAAAAGGCCCTCAAGACCGTCAAAAAGACCCTGCTGAAGGTCCCCGTCCTCTCCACGCTCATCGATGAAGAGGACGCCGTGCAGAGCGCCAAAGGCGGCACCGGGAACCCCATCATCCTGTTCGCGATGCGCCTCATCCCGTTCGTCCCCGCGAACCCCATCAGCTCGCTGTACGGGAACATGCAGATGGACTATCGGTCCTTCCTGGCCATCTCCCTGGTCGGCTACCTCATCAAGGTCACGTCCTTCACGGCGATCGGCTACAACATCGCGGACCCCTTCTCCTCGAAGTTCATCGTCCCGCTCATCGCCCTGCTCTACCTGTCCGGTTTCCTGCTCTTTGCCATCAACCGGATCCTGAAGTTCGTGGACAAGCGCAAGCAGGAGCAGGCCGCTCAGGCAGCTTCGGAACCCGCCGCAGGACCCCTTACAGAAACAGAAAAGACCTCCTGAACGGAGGTCTTTCTTTTTTGTCGTTATGCATCCATCAGTTTTTGGAAGCCGTCCGCGTCGATCTTCTCGTGTTCGAGCAGATAGTCGGCGAGGGCGTCGAGCTGTCCTCTGTGTTCCTTGAGGATGGCTTCGCAGCGGTCGTAGGCCGATTTCAGGAGCGCGTTGACCCGCTCGTCGATGGCGGTGGCGGTGGTCTCCGAATAGTCCTTGCCGGTGCCGTAGAACCCGGTGTTGGTGCCGTAGGTGGCAAGACCCAGTTCCTCGTCCATGCCGTAGCGGGTGATCATGCCCTTGGCCAGGGCCGTGGCCCGTTCCAGGTCGTTGGACGCGCCGGTGGAGATGTCTCCGAGGACCATGGCTTCCGCCACGCGGCCGCCCAGCAGGGTGACCAGTTCGTCGAGCATCTCGCCCCGGGACATGTACATCTTGTCCTCCTGCGGCGTGGCCATCGTGTAACCGCCGGCGGCGCCGCGCGGGATGATGGACACTTCGGTCACCGGATCCTGGCTCTCCAGGTAATGGGTGGCCACCGCGTGGCCGGCCTCGTGGAAGGCCGTCAGCCGGCGCTCTTTCTCGGTCACTTTCTTGGAGCGTTTTTCCGTCCCCATCATGACCTTGACCGCGGCCTCTTTCAGTTCCTCGTTGCCGATGTCCGCCTTGTCCCGCTTGGCGGCGAGCAGGGCCGCTTCGTTGAGCAGGTTCTCCAGGTCGGCGCCGGTGAAACCGGTGGTGTTCTTCGCGACTTCGGACAGGTCGACTTCGGAAGCCAGCGGTTTTCCTTTGATATGGACCCGCAGGATGGCTTCCCGAGCACGGATGTCCGGGTACCCCACGTGCACCTGACGGTCGAACCGGCCGGGGCGCAGCAGGGCGGGATCCAGCACATCGGCCCGGTTGGTGGCGCCGATGAGGATGATGTTCTCGTCTGTGGTGA
>JAGACE010000177.1 GCA_017614275.1 Clostridia bacterium
AGAAAGACGATCAGCTGGATGATGCCCGCGAGGGTGTTGTACGAATAGAGCACAACGGTGGACGCGGCGGCGGCCAGCAGGATCAGGATGGCCAGAACGGTGGTGACGATACTCAAAAACTATACCTCCATGATGATCGGAAGGATCATGGGACTGCGTTTGGTCTTGTCATAGACGACGTGGGACACTTCGTCCCGGATGCGCGATTTGATGGTGGCCCAGTCGCGGATGTCGCTCTCCAGGCAGCTCTCGATGGCCCACATGGCGACTTCCTCCGAGGCCTTGATGAGGTCCTCGGACTCGCGGACATAGACGAAGCCGCGGGTGACGATGTCCGGACCGGACACGACTTCCCCGCCCGCGCTGTCCATGGCGACGACGATGGTGATGATGCCGTCTTCCGCCAGACGCTTGCGGTCCCGCATGACGACGTTGCCCACATCGCCCACGCCGATGCCGTCGACAAAGACGCGGCCGGCCGGGACGGTGCCCGAGATCCGGAACATGCTGTCCGAGACCTCGATGGTGCGTCCGATGTCGGTGATGATGATGTTCTCCGTCGGGATGCCCATCTTCTCCGCCAGTTCCTTGTGGCGCTGCAGATGCTTCTGCTCGCCGTGGACCGGCACGAAGTATTTCGGTTTGATGAGACCCAGCATCATCTTCAGCTCTTCCTGGTTGGCGTGGCCGGAGACGTGGATCTCGTACATGCGTTCATAGACGACTTCCGCGCCGAGCTTCATGAGCTCATCGACCACGCGGCCGACCATCTTCTCGTTGCCCGGGATGGCCGTGGCGGAGATGATGACATAGTCGTTCGGGGTGACGCGGACCTTCCGGTGGTCGGAAAAGGCCATGCGGGACAGGGCCGACATCGGTTCTCCCTGGGAGCCGGTGGTGATGAGCACCAGCTGATCGTCCCGGTACTGGGAGATCTGCTCCAGCGGGATGATGAGACCGTCCGGGACGTCGAGGTAGCCGAGTTCCTGGCCGACCTCCATGACATGTTCCATGCTGCGGCCGCTCAGGGCCACTTTCCGCCCGGTGGCGACGGCCTGGTTGACGACCTGCTGCACCCGGTGGATGTTGGACGCGAAGGTGGCGACGATGACGCGGCGGTCCCCGGCCGCCTTGAAGAGGCGGTCAAAGCTGTCCCCGACAGAGGACTCGCTGGCCGAGTAGCCGGGCTTGACGGCGTTCGTGGAGTCCGCGAAGTAGCAGAGGACGCCTTCCTTCCCCAGTTCCGCGAAGCGGGCCAGATCGATCATCCGGCCGTCGACCGGCGTGGTGTCGATCTTCAGGTCGCCGGAGTGGACGACGGTGCCGACGGGCGTGCGCAGGGCGAACGCCAGCGCGTCGGGGATGGAATGGTTCACGTGGATGGCTTCCACTTTGAATTTGCCGAGGCGGATCGTGTCGCCCGCGCGGATCTCACGGAGCTGTGCTTTCTGCAGGAGGCCGTGCTCCTCCAGTTTCCCCTCGATCAGGCCGATGGTCAGCGGTGTGCCGTAGACCGGCTTGTTGAGGACTTTCAGAAGATAGGCCAGGCCGCCGATGTGGTCCTCGTGCCCGTGGGTGATGAGGATGCCTTTGATGCGGTCCCTGTTGCGTTCGACATAGGTGAAATCCGGGATGACGATGTCCACACCGAGCATCTCGGGTTCCGGGAAAGACAGCCCGCAGTCCAGGATGACCATGTCCCCGTCGTATTCGAAGAGCGTCATGTTCTTCCCGATCTCGTTGAGACCGCCGAGGAACGACACTTTCAGAGGGACCTGGAACGTCTGTTGCGGCTGTGTATTTTTACGGTTATTCTTTCTTGGCATAAAAACTCCTTTGTATGTGCGGATATGGGATCTTTGCGTTATGGAAAACAGGCCCCGTCAGAAAGCCGGGCACGGGACCCGAAGAACCGTTCGTCTTTAAGAAATCATATTTTATATGGGAATCGACGATATGTCAAATTATCTCACATTAGATTATACCCTTTTTTTTGCTCCCTGCAAGTGTTACAATCTCTTAAAGAAAGGTGGTGCTCGTATGAGCGATTTGCCCCGCGTGGAACTCTTCACGGACGGCGCCTGCTCCGGCAACCCCGGCCCCGGCGGCTACGGAGCCATCCTCCGCTACGGGACCGTGGAAAAAGAGCTGTCCGGCGGCGAACCGGAGACCACGAACAACCGCATGGAACTGACCGCGGTGCTCGAGGGCCTCAGGGCCCTGAAAAAGCCCTGCCGGGTGGTCATCTGGTCCGATTCCCAGTATTTCGTCAACGGCATCACGAAGGGCTGGGCGGAAGAGTGGAAAGCCAACGGCTGGCGCAAAAAAGACAAAAAGCCCGCGCTGAACGCGGACCTCTGGGATTCCCTGCTGATCGAACTGGAAAAGCACGATGTCGACATCCACTGGGTCCGGGGCCACAACGGACACCCGGAAAACGAGCGGTGCGACCGCCTCGCCGTGGACGCGTATCAGAAATACCTGTAAGACAAAGAAAAAGACCTGCTTCAAGCAGGTCTTTTTTTGTTGGGATCATTTCTTCGGCAGGACCGCCAGGACCTTGTCCGCGATCTGACCGTGGCCGGTCCGGGTCGGATGGTTGTCGCCCCGGTACATCGGAGACGACGGGTCGTTCATGTGAGAACTGATGCCCCAGGTGTCCACGTAGGTGTACCAGCCATAGGAGGCGTACTGGGAACCGGACTCCATATACTGGTTCATGCTGGAGTACAGGCTGCCGAACACGTCTCCGATCGGGATGCCGATGCCGCCCGACGGGATGGTGTCGTTCTCCGAGGCGTTGTAGAGGCCGATGACGACGACTTTCGCGTTAGGGTTCAGCTCATGGATCCGATAGATGATCGCGTCGAAGTTCTGGGAGAACATTCTAAAAGAGTCGAGTTCCGCCTGTGCCAGCGACACATAGAACTGGGCGTCGGTCATCAGGGTCTGCAGGTTGAGCAGCGTGTTCTTCACGTAGTTGTACGGGTCGAGCAGCGCCATCAGCTGGGATCCGAGCAGACCGTAGTCCGCCGCCAGGGTCTCCATCGTGATCATCAGCGGCTGGGTGGAGTCGTTGATGCCGATGTTGAGGGTGATGAGATCGGATTCCGCGATGTCGTTCTGGAACGCGGCGCGAAGCTCGTTCAGCTTGTCATAGTTCATATGACGGCAGTCGTTATTGGTGGACGGCAGCCGCAGCGGGCTCATGCCGTCGCCGTTGTAGTCATTGTACAGAAGCGCGCGGAGATCCGTGGTGCGGTAGCCGCTGTGGGCGAGCTGATGGATCTTCGCCTTGGTGGCTTTCTGCAGGATGTCCGGATACGTGTTCGGCACCACGGCCCATTCCGCCTGATTGTAGTCGGGGTCCGTGTTATAGCCCGGATGGGAATAACCGGCCGCCACACTGTCCCCCAGGCAGGTGTAGACCGAGTACTTCTTACACTGGGTCCGGGTGGCCGCAAAGGAAGACATGCTGAGGACCGCGGTCAGCGTGAAGACTGCGATGAGCGCAGCGATCAGCCGTTTCATGGTCTTTTTCATTGGATCGTTCTCCTTGATCTTTCTCGGTATATCGTCCGAAGACAATTATGTCCAAATTGTTAACTTAAGACATTGTACACGAAAACTCAGTCTTCGACAAGCCCCAGTTCATGGTCGAGGACCTCTTTGACGTCTTCGGGGTCCAGACCGTGGACCATACAGGCCTCTGCCAGGGACTCATAGAGGGCAGCGCCGCAGGTCACGCAGCTCATGCCGCAGTTCATGAGGACCTGAGCGGCGTCAGGATACTTCTCAAGGATATCGACGATGAGCATGTTCGGGTCCAGAGGACCGTCCGCGCTCACCGGTTTCTTCGCGAAGAAGGCCTCCACGTCCTCTTCCGGGGTCTTTGCCAGGCGGAGGTTGAAGTTCTTCTCGAACACGTTGATGATGCCGTCGGTCATGAAATCGGGATAATCCGGCAGAAGGACCAGGTTCTTGGCCCCGATGTAGATCAGGGTCAGCATGGCGGTCAGGGCCGGTTCATCGCCCAGGGAGATGACATAGGAGATCGGCACGCCGTTGATGTCGTATTTCCCGAGATCCGCCTGAAGTTTCAGAGCGGCCATGCAGAAGGAATACGTATCGGAGACGGCGCCGATGTCCATGGTCCGGGGCATGCCCCGCAGGGTCCCGAGATACTGGTCGTTGAAGCGGAACTTCGCCGGACCGGCGGCCAGGACCGTGGCGTTCTTCGGGAGCTGCTCCACCAGACGCGTCAGATAGGAACGGCTCTCTTCCGTGCCGTCCGCGCCGAGGATGGTGACCAGTTTGGCGATGGAATTGTCCTCGATGGCGCCGGTGAGCATCTCTCCCATGGAGTAGAGCTGTTCGTGGCCGAATCCGGTGACGACCTCGCCGCGGCGCAGTTCTGCCGGCGGTGCACAGGTCTTCGCCTGCTCGATGACCGCGCTGAAATCCGTGACGCCGTCTTTGTCGGCCGCAAGATGCGGGACGCCGGAGAAGCCGGCGACGCCGGTGGTGTAAATGCGGTCTTTGTAACTGTCCGCCGGGGCCCGGAGGGCGCCGCCGGTGATGACGATCGGACCGTTGAAGGAGGCGAAATCCTGCTCCTGGGTGGCCATGGAGCCGCCGTAGTTGCCGGCGAAGTGATCGATGCCGATCAGGTTCGGATAGCAGTGGGCGGACATCAGGTCGTCGTGGGTGTAGACATCGACGCCGGACCCCTTTGCCTGATCGAGCAGGCATTCCAGGGCGCGGAGGTCGGTGCCGCAGACCAGGATGCCGGGATGGGACCGGACACCCAGTTCGATGTTCGTGATCTTCGGGGAACCGTAGCGCTCGATGCGCGCGTTGTCCAGCAGACCCATGGCCCGGTAGCCGAATCCGCCGACCTCCATGGAGAGGTTGAAGAGCAGACCGACGCTCAGCGTGAACTTCAGGGTCCGCTGCAGCACCCGCTGCAGGAAGGGATCGATCCCCTCGTCTTCGTACCCGATCTGGTACGCGTCCATCGCGAAGGAGGCGATGCCCTTGAGACCGGCCAGGACGATCTGACGCAGCGCGTGCGCGTCGCCGTTCTCGGTCTCCTTGGCCCGGACTTCCGCCAGCTTTTCGGGATACTCCTCCGGACCCTGCGGATCCCAGAGAGAGTCGACCGGCAGGACCCGGGGCGCCGTGACGTCTTTCAGCAGTTCGCGCTTCAGATCCAGGGTCTCCGAGATGGCCTCGTTCAGGACCGCGTCGTCCGAGTTGACGCCTTCCATGGTCATGCAGAGATTGCGCAGGATGAGCAGATCGGCCGCTTTGGGCACATCTTTCATCTCGACACGTAATTCCGTTGTGACGGCAGCCAGGCTCTTGGTGGCAAGATCCAGGACTGCACAGAGTTCTTTGACGGTCATGTTGGGTTCCTCTTTTATTTTCTCTTGATAGTGATTTTGACAGGGATCGTGTTGTGCGGCGCCTCTTTCTTCACCGGTTTCACGACGACCGGAGGTTCGGGCTCCGGTTCCGGCTCCGGGGCCGGTCGTTCCACGCGCTTCGGCGTGACTTTAGGCAG